>CANTDZ010000064.1 GCA_947652665.1 uncultured Clostridia bacterium | reverse complement strand
AAGGCCCGCAGAAAGTTCTGGCCCACGCTTTGGGTGGATTCGGAACCGAAGCAGGAGAGCGGGATAGGGGAGAGTGCCGCGAATAGGTATATCTTAAAAAATCGGCCTACGACAGTAAGCAGCAGCGTAACAGACAGCACGATGGCCACGATAAAGCCGATAAGCCCCAGCAGCAGGGCAGGCACTTGTGAAAGGGGGTTCAGGAAGGACATCACGTCCGAAAGTATCTTCATAAACCCGTTGTCCCCAAAGCTGGGGGCGGTTACGCCTGCCCAAACGTTCCCGTCTGTAAGGCCGCTGGTAAGGAACGCTTTTGCCGTTAGCGCCCCGGTGATGGTGAAGATGCCGTTTACCAGCGCCCAGGCCATGCCTATAGCGTACTTTGTGAGGATAAACCGCACCAGCAGCTTTATAAGGTGCTCAGGCCGCTTCAGTTCCACATAAGAACCGGCTGTGCGCACTACGTTCCACAAGGTCAAAATGACCAGGAGGGCATAGGAGAACGCCTGCAGGCCGCCGTTTATGGCTTCCATGGTTGCCGCCACATGGGGGGCAAAGGCTTCCAGGTCTTGTGTAAGGAAGCCAAAGCTTGTCTCCATGGAGAAGCTGAACAGGTCTAAAATCGCTTGTATAAACATAGGTTACGCCTGTATGGCCGTAAGGATTTCCGGCGAGAAAAAGATGATGACAGCCCCGGCTATGCACATCAAGCCCTGTATGCGCTGGCTGGGGTCGTGGCTGGAAAAGGACATGCCCACCTGGAACAAGCCGTAAATGCACAAGACGCTGCCCACGATTTTCACCACGCCCGTAATGAAATCGGTGAGGTTTGTAAACAGCGTGTCCACATCCTCCACACCGGTGGAAAGCAGCAGGTGCGGGGCCAGCGGCGGTTCTGCTGCGCTGGCGGGCATGGCAAGGGAACAAACCAAAAGCAGGCACACCCCGCAGAGGGCCAATGCCTGCCTTACACGTTTCAGTATTGTTTTCAAAAACATCGTCCTTTCTATTGTTGGTCTTCTGGGTCTACAAACGCGAACCAGACAGGCCGCGCTTCGGGTATCATTCCCACCTCCTTTTCCGTCAACCCCGGCACCAGCTCGATACTGGCGGTAAGGCGCGTGAGTTCGTTATGGGCATAGGGCGCGGCCCCGCCATAGGTGGTTTCCCCAATGTGGGGGTGGCGCTTGAAATCAAATTTTTCGTCCAGGATGGGCCGCTCGCCACGGATAAGCAGCAGGGCATAGCGGTTATCCATCAAGCGTATTTCGTCCGGGGTCATGAGTTCCCGGCCCAACTGCTGCTCGTTCTTGGAGTAGCTGCCATTGCGGCCCTTGCTCTGGCCAAAGGTGTTTGTGCGGATGGTCTGCTTTCCAAGCTGCTTGGAGAGATACTCCGCTGTGCTGGCCTCATTGCCCCCTAAATACAGCAAAATGTCCGCATTGTTCATCATGGCCTGCCACTGTTTTTCATAAAGAGCCTTTAGCTGGCTCAGGTCTTGCAGGAGGATGGTGCAGGATATGCCGTACTTGCGGAAGGTGGCAAGGCGCAGCTCGAAATCCTTGGGTAAGGTAATATTGGCAAACTCGTCCATCTGCAAATGCAGGGGGACTTTCAGCTTTCCGTATTTATTGCCATACTCATAAAGGATTTCAAAAAGCTGCCCATACAAAAGGCTTACAAAGAAATTAAAGGATGAGTCCGCAACCGGGGTGACGGCGAAAACCACCGTCTTTTCCTCTGGGGCAGACAGCAGCCCCAATTCATCCTGGGTGGTGGTGGACAGCCGCTCGATGGATTCCAGGTTAAACTTGCCCAGCCGGGACAGCAGCGTGATTTGTATGCTCTGCAAGGTTTTCGTCGCCCCAGAATGGTAAGAGCGGTAGTGCTTTAGGGCGATATGCTCCGGCTCCCGCTGTTCCAGTTCGTTAAAAAGCTGGTCAACGGGGCTGGTGTCCTCCTCGCCCTCTTTGAGAGCCATATTGCGCACCATATACTGGACCATGGGGAAATTCTGCTCTGCTTTGGGGGCTTCATAATAGAGGTAATAGGCCAGCGCCGACAATAGCTCTTTTGCCGTATCGTCCCAAATCTGCTCACCCTTCTGCGCCCCTTGGGCGGTAGTGGCTTTCCAGAAATTTTCCACCATCCTGTCCACATCGTCATCATTTTTCAAATAGACAAACGGGTTGTATCGGTTTGACTTTTCAGGCTCCACCAGGTTCAAAACCCGGATAGTGTATCCGTGCTCCTTGAGGTAATTCCCAGTAGCCCGGAGCATCTCGCCGCTGGGGTCAAGCACTACATAAGAGTGGCTTGCCTGCAGCACGTTTATCAACACATGGCTGGTGGATTTGCCCGCCCCGCTGCCGCCGATCACCACGGTGTTAAGGTTGCGGCGGTGGCGGTACATGGCGGCTTGGGAGTTGCCGATGGCAACGTGCTGGGTCAAAATCAAGTTGCTGCTGGGGTCTTTGTGGTCGCGGTACTTGCGGTCTATGACCCGGGGGTTGCCCCATCGTGCCGAACCATATTCCTCCCCTCGGCGGAAGTTCATGCGGTGGGACACAAGAACCAGCAGCGCCAACCCGTAGACGAACAGGCACACCAGTACACAGCGCCCGGTGTCGGGGCAGAAATTCAAAGCAAAGGGTGCTGCAATAGCTTGGCTGAACGCCGCCAGCATCCCCCGCAAGCCGCCTGCCGCGCCCGGCGCAACCGCCATCCCCAGCCAGACAGCAACAACAGCGCCCGCCGTGCCTGCTCCAAGAAGCGGGGCCTTGCTTTGCCTCATATGGCAACAGCTTCGGGCTTTTCACGCCGGGGCGGGGCAATGATTTCCCCGCAGTCACGCTCCAATTCCCGGATACCCCGATGGAGTTCCCGGCCCACCTCCCCGGCGGTGTGGATGGTTTTGGAAAGGTAGTTTTTCACCATCCCCACACGCTCCTGGGGGTTCCCCGCAAAGAGTGTCGGGAAGCTTTCTTTCTGGAAATGTGCAAGCCCTGCCCCCACGCCAAAGCGCCTTGCCAGCACATAGGCCCCGCAAAGCGCCACAAAATTGCTGTCTGCATTGCGCTGATAGCCTGCGCCCAATTCCTTGGCCTGCTGGTAGTGGCAAAACTCTGTGAGCAGCGAGTGGCACATCTGCTCCCGGTCCTGGCCATCGCGCACCCGCACTTCGTTCAGTTCCGGGATGTACACAGCGCACGCGCCGTCGGGCAGGTTATCATCGTAGCGGATGCCGAAATTGCAGGTCTTGGCCATGGCCTTGATGATGTCCAGGGGGTCAGCCCAATCCAGCAGCGCAGGCGGCGCGGGGGCGGTAGTCTGGCTCACGTCAAAGCGGTGCTCTACGTTGTAGAAAAATTTGCCCTTGGCTTTGGGGTTCGGGCTGCGCACCAGCACCTTCAGGCCCTTTTCACCTTTGCGGATATAAGCGTTTTCCTCCTTCCAAAATTCAAAGGAACCAAGCTGTACCGCCCCTGGGCACTGTGCATACAGCAGCAGCGCGTTAGAGCTGCCGCCGCCCGGGGTATTCCCGGCCCGGTTGAAAATATCCAGCACATTCAGCAAGCGCGGAAACTCGCCCATGTCGGCCCAAGCACGCTCCACGGCCTGTTCCATCAGGGCGGCGGTTTCCTTGCGCAGATTTTTCTGCGCCCCGGCAAAGCTGTTAAAATCAATTTTCTCGTTCATGCAATTATCCTCCTATGTCCCGTGTGTCCGGGCTTAAATGAAACAGGTTTGCTTTGAAAAATTCTTGGGCAATATCGTCCTTCGTGGGGCTGGCGTGTTCTGGCAAAGGCAGGGCAACGTGGCCTTGCTGGAGCCTAATCGCCATAATCCGCGCCCGCACCGATTCCCGCCCGCCGTCGGTATTCACAAACGCTTGCCCGGACGGAGTGGCGTTCACGGGCAGCACAGTAGGGTTTACAGCTTCCTCCCGGCCCTGCTCCTTGTCAATGAATTCCGCCACAAAGTCCGCGTTCATAGAGCGGTTGCGGCTGCGGGTTTCCTCCTCTGTCATGTTGTGGATTTCCTCTGGCGTAGCCTCCCGGGCGGATTCCTGCCTGTAGTCCCTGGCCTGCACCACGGTGAGATTATTTACCTCGATGATGTGGTTGACGATTTCAGCCTGGTCGCGCCCGCAAAAAATGGTGAACACCCGCTCGCCGGGGGCGTTCACCTTGTCCATGGTCACGCAGGCATATAGCACACTGCAATCCTTAGCAGCCTTTTGAAATTTGTCATAGTCCCGCTCCATAATGTCAAACTGTGCAAAGCCCTTGCCCCGCTGCAAAAGGTTCTCAAACTTCACAGCGCCCTTGGTGCGGTACTCCTGGTGCTTGAGCGCCGCAAAGATACCGGCCAGCGCCGCCCCGCCATGGGCCGCTGCCCCTGCAAGCTTGCCGCTTCCGGTAAGGAGTGCCTCTGCCAGACGGAAAGTGTAGGTAATGCCCTTATATGTCACCCGGAATAATTCATCTACTGCTTCTGTGGTTGTGTCCATGTGTGCCCCCTTTCTTGTGTGGGCTGCTGTGCCGCCGCCACTTTTTCCCAGCGGGTTTCCGCATCCACCACACCGCTGCGCTTGGCAATGTCGGCGCAGAGAAAGCGTTCGCGGTACAGGGGCCGCACCTGTTTTTCCAGTTCGTCAATTTCCTCTGTAAGCACCTGCCTTTCTTCATCTGTGATATTCGTCTTAACCTTTCGTTTTAAATACCATTTCTTTTTGTTGAGCGTATGGATTTTCTCATCCAATGATTTTTGAAAAGACTGCAAATCCTCCTTTGTGTCAATTTTCTCCCGCACCAGCAGCCGGGCCTGCGCCGAATAGCGGTCCAGCTTTGCGGCTTCCTTGCGCAAGCCCACGCTGGGGTAACGGGGGTAGGTCTGCCGCTGGACGCTCCGAAGCAAATACCTATAATGGATGTAAGTAGCCCGCAGGCTCCGCATGGTGAGCCTACGGGCAAAGTAACGGGTGAACCGCACCTGGTAAAAGTGGAATTCCTTTTGGTTGTTCCATGCTCCATATATTTTATAGGGCATATGGTTCTTGGATTTCCCCTCTATCCGCCTGCGGATATCTTCTTCTGTGTACCCCTTCTTAAATTTGTACAGCCGGAAGAAGCCGTGCCCCTCTGGGGAGATAGCCGGGTGGGCCGCGTCCCGCTTGACGCGGTAGCCCATCTCCGTTAGAATATGGTAGAAATCGTCCATGTCGCGGGCAGCATCCACGGCCCGGTCTATGTCCTCATACATGATGGAGTGGACGGTGGGGGAGGGATGCGGCTCCCGGTGGTGCTGGGCCGGATAACTTTCACAGCGGGACGGTCCCGCTTCCTTTATAATGGAAAGGCCGTACTTCTGGCAGATGGCATCGGACATTTTTCGGATATGGTTCTCATAGAAACTGTTTGGCTGGTGGAATTTCTTACCGTCCACAAAAGAAACAGAATTTAGGAGTATGTGATTGTGTACGCAATTTGTATCCACATGGGTTGCCACTACGACCTCATACTTGTCCCCGAAAAGCTCCCGCGCCAGCTCTACGCCTATTTTATGGGCCAGCTCTGGTGTGGCTTCCCCCTCCGCGAAACTCTGGTCCATGTGATAAGCGAGCCTGCCGCCCGGTTTGTTGAACCGCTCTTTGGTCTTGAACATTTGATTGGTGGGGGCCTGCCAGTCACGGGGAGGGATGAACAGGTTTACCCCTGAGACCAGTTTGCCGTCCAGGGTCTTGGCCGGGTTCATCACATAACGGATACACCGGGCCAAGTGGTCACTCACCGGCCATATCTTCGTCTGCGCCATCACCTATCACAGCTTTCTCTATGCGCCCCAGGGCATCCCGTAGCTGAATGACGTTCTCATAGTAAGCGGCTTCGTCGATAAGCCCGGTAGCATTGGCAACAAAAGCAAGCTGGTTCAAATTGTTGCCGATTGCCTTTATCTCCCGTGCCATGGAATGGTAATCGGCTGGGGGCGATTCCCTGGGCTTGTACCCATTGATGATTTGGCGGACATAGGCCGACATGGTAAGCCCACAGGATTTTGCCCTCCGCTGTAACCGCCGGTGCTCCTTTTCCGTCAAACGGAAATTAAACCACAATTTATCAGCTCCTTTTTCTGTGCGCGGAGCGCATTATAATAGGGTCTTAGGGGGTGAGCGTGTGCCTGTGGCACACAAGCTGCGAACAGACCGAGCCGGCAGGCGAGACACCCCTAACCAGTGGCGAATGTGTATACGTTTGTGTATACAGGCGTGTATACATTTGCGATGCTGGCTCGTCTTTGAACCGGGGTCCCCCCGGTATCAAAGACTTGCCGGCCCTTCGGGCCTGGTATCGCCCTCAAGGGGCGCTTTTCCCGGCTCCGGCTGCTGCTTTTTCAGCGTAGCGTCGATGTATTTCCGTATGGCAGCAGGAACGGTTTTGCGGTACAACTGCTCTACAGATTCCACCATGCAGCACCCCAAATCTTCCCTGTTTTCCTCCAAAAAGTGCGTGAGTGCCTGGGATTTTTCATCTGGGAAGGGCAGGGCAAGGTTCAAGATATTTTCCCGTTTTGCTATAGTATTCACCTCGTCTTTCCTAAAAATGGCGTAGAAAAAGACCGCCGGGGGGGCGGTCTGGCGGGGTGCATATTGCGGTCAGAGTTCAATGTCATCGCTCCTTTCCTGTGGATGCTTGGCAGGCTTTTTATGGGCTTGGGGGGCTTTATCCTTCTCCAAAACCTGTTTGCGGAACATGGAAATGAAGCCGTCCAGTATGGCAGGGTGGGCGGTTGCCATGCAGTAGTACGGCTCCTTCCCTATGCAGGACGTGTCAACGGTCTTTGCCCACTCCCGGTTAGCGCTCGAGAAACGCAAGTCCCATTCCTTTTCCTGGACGGTACGGGCCAGCACCAGCGTTACACGTTCCGCGCTGTATTTTGTAAGCACGTCCTGCACCACGCCATCCGATAAATGCATCCCGTCAAAGTGGCTGTTTACACTTTCATCAATCGCATTCCCGCAAGCCTCAAACGCCCTCCTGGAAGCAAAATACGCCTCCCGTTCGCCATGCTCCATAGCATGTTGGACGCTTTGACGGTAGATGGGCGGCTCCATATGAAGCTTGGCAGCATCCTCTAGGGCTGCAAGTACCGCCCCATTGTTTACATCCTGCTTCCTGTATTCCTTCAGCACATCGGCAAGCGGTGAAGGGGAGGACAACAGTGCCTTGGCCTGCCCTTCCTCCATATCCCCATACTCCACGGCCATAAGGATATCCTCGCGGGCGGTGTATTCCCAGGCATGGTCCAGTATTTCTTCCGGCCCCATGGACAGGAGTTCTTCCCGGAAACGTTCCTTTTCCTCTAACATTTTATTGTACAGTTCATCGTTAATTCCTACGCTCATGGATCGCTCCTTTCTAAAAACAGGTATAGGAAAAGGCAAGGCCCCCATGTGGCCCTGCCCTCCCTGCACTTTTTTACAATACCTATTATAGCAGGAAAAAGTCTCCATGTCGTCTCCACTTTTTTCTACCGCAATTTAGAAAGAAATGGCTTTGTAGAGCCATTTTCTAAGAGTGCAGAATGAAATTTTGCTGAAAAAGTCTCCATTTTTGACCTTGACAAACCTTTTTTACAAAACTATTTCATCCTTCACCCTGTCCACCGCATTTTCAGGATGGGGCATCTCCTGCCCTCCCTTTTCTTCTAATTGCAGCACCCGGTCAAGCTCGGCCATACGGGCAATCTTGTCCTTCAGCTCCTGTTCCTGGGGGAAGGGCTTGCCGATTTCAGCCTGGGCGCTGACAAACTGCTGCTTGATATTTTCCAGCTTCAGCTTTGCTTTCTCCAATTCTGCGGGCAGGCGGGCCAGTGCATTTTCGATTTTCGTGACGTTTCCCATACCGGAATCGCCCATTTCTACTACATAAGTGAGCCTGCCCTTTAAGAGAAATTCCTTTGGTGAGAGGAAATCCTGCCTGCGGATGCACAGGGAAAACCCCCGGTACTGGCCTATTTTTTCCGCTGGACCTATCTCGAAACCAGCGGCTGTTTCCAGCAGCGCAACGCCCGCTGCCTTGCGTTCGGTGTAATTCTTGCCGCAGATTTCCATGCCCACAAAGCCCTCTGCGGGCTGTGGATTGGCCTCTGCTGTAGCAATATCTTCCCGCAAACACTGGATACGCCACTCTGTGTCCTCCTGCTCTTTTGGCAGCGACAAGCGTATTATATCTTCCAAACGGTACTGCTGGCTGCGGTGGCTGGCCTGCAAAATTTTCAACTTGGATACTTCTATATCCAGCTCCATGCGCTCCTTTATGCGGGGGTCGCCCGCGCACAAAGCCTTGACTTCGGCGAAGTCCATAGCCGTGCTGTCGATGTCCTCACAGGAGCGTACAGGGGATTTTGAGGTCAAAATCTGCCCAATAAACTCCTGCTTTTTCTGTACAGTTTGCCACAAGTAGCTATCGAACGTATTTTCTGTAACATAACGGTAAATGTGTACGGTGGGGTTCTGGTTGCCCCTCCTTTTGATGCGGCCCTCCCGCTGGGTCAAGTCACGGGGACGCCAGGGGCAGTCTAAATTGTGAAGTGAGATAAGTCTATCCTGGCAATTCGTCCCTGCCCCCATTTTTTCCGTACTGCCTAAAAGTATCCGCACAGTGCCGCTGCGCACCTTGGCAAACAGCGCCTTTTTCTGTGTGTCGGAGTTGGCGTCATGGATAAAGGCAATTTCGTTTTCCGGGATACCACAGGCAATCAGCTTGGCCTTTATATCATCGTATACGTTAAACCCGCCGCCCTTTTTAGGCGTGGAGGAATCGCAGAACACAAGCTGTGTGAGCCTGTTTTCCGCGCCGTCCCGCCAGATTTCCGCGATATTCTCCACGCACATATTGAGTTTGGAAGCGGGCGCATCCCCGGCGGCGGGGTCAATAAGGCGTTGGTCAAGGCCCAATTTCCGCCCGTCATTCGTTATGACGAGCATGTTGTCCTGGCTAGGCTCCACTTCCCGGTTGTGGATTTTCGTGGCCCGCTCCGACAGCTTTTTCAAATACTGGAGCTGAAATTCACTGGGTTTTGCCACTTCGTTATGATAGACGGCTTCCGGCGTGGGCAGGTTTAGCTGGTCTGCCGTCTTGATATCCGCCACCTCATGGAAAAGGTTCATCAACTCGGGCAGGTTGTGGAATTTTGCGAACCGCGTCCGCTGGCGGTAGCCCGTGCCCTCCGGGGCTAATTCCATTGAAGTAACCGTCTCCCCAAACCGGCTGGCCCAGGAATCGAAATGTACCATGCCCATCTTTTGCAGCGTTTCGTACTGCAAGTACCGCTGCACGGTGTACATCTCCGCAATGGAATTTGAAATGGGTGTGCCCGTGGCAAAGATAACGCCCTTGCTCCCCGTAAGCTCGTCCAGGTAGCGGGTCTTGGCAAACATATCGCTGGCCCGCTGGGACTCAGAGGCGGAAAGCCCCGCCACATTCTGCATTTTCGTTACAAAAAACAGGTTCTTAAAGGTATCGCTCTCGTCCACAAACAGCCTGTCCACGCCCAATTCCTCAAAGGAGATCACACTGTCTTTATGCTCATCTGCCCGCAGTTTTTCCAGCTTGGCTTCCAGGCTTTTCCGTGTGCGCTCCATAGCTTTTACGGTAAAACGCTCCCCGTTGCTCTCCTTGACGCGGGCGATACCCTCGGCTATTTCGTCGATTTCCCTCTCTAAAAGCGCCTGCTGCCGCTGGGCGCTGACAGGTATTTTTTCAAACTGGGAGCAGCCGATAATGACGGCGTCATAGTCCCCGGTGGCAATGCGGGCGCAGAATTTCTTGCGCCTGCTGGTTTCAAAATCCCGTTTGGTTGTGACAAGGATGTTTGCGCTGGGGTAGAGGGTGAGGAACGCACTGGCCCATTGCTGGGTTAAATGGTTTGGCACAACGATCATGGATTTATGGCACAGGCCGAGCCGCTTCATCTCCATAGCGGAGGCCGTCATTTCAAAGGTTTTCCCGGCCCCCACACAATGGGCAAAGAGGGTGTTGCCGCCGTAAACGGCCCGGGCGATAGCGTCCTTCTGGTGCTTTTCCAGGGTAATGGCCGGGTTCATGCCCGCTAAAACAAGATGGTCCCCATTATATTCGCGGGGACGGGTGCTGTTCATTTCCACGTTATATTTACGCACCAGCGTTTGGCGGCGGTCTGGGTCACGGAATATCCAGTCCTGGAATGCCAGCTTTATCAACTGCTGTTTTTCCTGGGCCAGCATGGTTTCCTTGGAATTGAGCACCCGCTTTTCCCTGCCGTCCGCGTCCTCCACCGTGTCATAAATACGGGTGGTGCGCAGGTTCAAGGCATCCTCTAAAAGCCTGTAGGCGCTGGCCCGGCTGGTGCCATAGGTGGTGTAGGCCGGGATGTCTGTAAGCGGGATACTGGATTTTCCGCTGATGCTCCATATCTCGGCCACGTCTGAATGGCTGACGTGTACATACTCCCGGCAGCTCCTTGGTGTTTCCAGCAGCTCCAGCATGAATTGCTCATAATATTCCGGGTCTACCCAGGTAGCGCCCAGCCGCACGTCAATTTCCGAAGCGTCCAGGTCTTTGGGCTGGACGGCGGCGAGGGCGTCCACGTTGATTTGAAATTCCGGATGGTCAACTGCCGCCGCCTGGGCTTCTGCCAGCTTTTCCCGCACATTGCCGGATAAATATTCGTCTGCTGCCTGCCAGCCCTGATGCCAGTGTGTGCCGCCGTCCTCCAGGTCAAAGGGGCCGGTGGCAGGGTCTTTGAAGATAATGCCTTTTAAATCCTCCGCTATCTGCGGGATTTTTTCAGAACTGCCCATGAGGGAAGCCATATAGCCCAAATCCACGCAGCCTTTCTCCCCGATGGACACAGCCAGGGCCTCGGTGGCTGTGTCCACATGGGTGGTTTCCATGTGGGGCTGGATAGTACGCTTGGTGAACATATCGGCTTTTCGCAGGAAATGCCCTTCATCATCCAGCACCTCCAGGGCGCATAAAAGATAGTAGCTGGAATCCTGGGAGAAGGCCAGGCGGTTGCCCCGGTCGTTGATAAGGCCGAATTTTTGGGAGAAATCATCGTAAAGCGCACCTAATTCCGCTTGTGTTTTGCGGATGCTTTCATCGGAAACAAACCCATCCAACTGCTGGCCGATGAGCTTCTGCACACAGTCCCGCAGGCCCAACAGCCCCTTGACGCGCTGGGCGGTGGCCTTGCCCAAATCTTGCTTGACCATGATGGAATTTTGGCGGTAGTAAACATCCCCATTTTTAATTGTATACGAAAAGTTCTTCACATCCGGGCCGGCGGGCAGGGTTTCGATTGCGGCTTTGCCTTCCTCTAAATCCAACTCAGGCGGCTCGGCTTCCCGGTACTGCCCATGGATATGGGTGACGGCTTGCGCAAGCTGCTGGGATAAATCAGCGTCGAGGAAAGGCACTACGGAGTATTCCTGCCTGCCGTACTGGCTGCTGGTACTCTGTTCTGTGCCCAGCACCATGTGGGGGTTATCCAGGAAGTATTGGTTTATCTGGAAGCCCAGCGGGGTTTCCCCGGTCTGCACCCATGACGGGGTTTCCACCGCAGGGGCCTCCCGCTTTTGCAGGAAAAGGATGTCCTCGATAACCTCTGTGCCAGCATTGGCTTTAAAGGTGCTGTTGGGCAGGCGGACAGCCCCCAACAGGTCGGCCCGTTCGGCAAGATATTTCCGTACCTTCGTGTCCTTGCTGTCCAGGGTATACCGGGAGGTGAGAAAGGCCACGATACCGCCGGGGCGCACTTGGTCTAAAGCCTTGGCAAAGAAATAATTGTGGATGGAAAAACCCAGCCGGTTATAGGCTGGGTCGTGTACCTGGTAGTTACCGAAAGGGACATTGCCGATGGCCAGGTCGTAGAAATTGTGGCGGTCTGTGGTTTCAAACCCCGCAACCGTGATGTCGGCCTGGGGGTAAAGCTGCTTGGCGATCTGCCCGGTGATGCTGTCCAGTTCAACCCCATACAGCTTGCTTGCGGCCATGCTTTCGGGCAGACAACCGAAAAAATTGCCCACGCCCATAGAGGGTTCCAGGATATTGCCACCCTGGAAGCCCATGTTCCCCAGCGCCTGGTACATGGCGCGGATAACCACAGGAATGGTGTAATGCGCGTTCAGTGTAGAGCCCCGCGCCGACGCATATTCTTCTGGTGAAAGCAGCTCCCGGAGTTCCTTATACTCGCTGGCCCAGGCAGGCTTGGCTTCATCGAAAGCATCGGAAAGCCCACCCCAGCCCACATATTTAGAGAGTATACCCTGTTCCTCTGGCGTGGCCTGCCTGTTTTCCCCCTGTAACTGACGCAATAATTGGATGGCGTCCACATTCATTTTATAGTGTGCCTTTGCGCCGCCCACGCCTAAATTTTCGTCCGTGATGCGGAAATTGTGCGCAGGGGCGGGCTTCTCCTGCTCCGGGAAGTAAAGCTTTTCCACGATAATTTCAAAGGGCAGGTTGTTCTTTTCCGCCGGGTAAATGGCCTCTATGGTGCTGGTAGGCTTGGGCGGTTTCTCTGCCAGTGGGGGTGGTTCCGGCGCCACCGTTTCCTGTACGGGATGCTCTTGCCCAAAACCATACAGCCCCTGTTGCCAAAGGCCGCGCAGGACGGATGCCACCGTTTCCCAGCTATAGGTGTGCCTGGTGCCGAATTTGTCCTGGATGTTGATTTCAAAAGAATCCTCATGGGCAAAGCAGCCTGCCTTCTCGCCTGTTTCCAAGGGGATGGTTTCTGCCGAACCCGTATAGATACTGGCCAGGTTTTCCGCAATAGCTATGTTGTCCTGGCCGGATTGAAGCCACCCAATAATGGCATCTTTGTCTTTCTGAGATAGCATCCCTTCCTCGCCTGCAAGGATATCCCTCAAATCATCCATGTCGGCCATGTTGGCGGAAGGGAGGTAATCTGTAATAGAAAGGTTGCGCTCATCCCGGCGTAAAAGCTGTTCAAAGCGTTCTTTGGGTTCAGCCCGCAAGATGGGGTAGGCCAGTGCGGGGTCTTTCAGATGCACATCAAACAGGCCGATACTTTCAATGACAAAGGCGGTATCATCCAGGTAAACCGTGTCGCCTGTCTTGTAGGCCGGGGCCTGGGGGTCACGGGGTGAGGGACGGGGGATAATCCCTTTCTCCTCTAATTCCCGTGTGACAATGGGTGCCAACTCATCTTCCTCAAAGTAGTACCAGCCGAAACCCTTCCCTCCACGGGCAAGGGTTTCAGAAGAAAGTAAACCAGGGGCATCCTGTTCCCGTATCAGGATGCCGCCATGTCCCGCTGTGCTGATTTTATATACGCCAGCCGCCAACTCTTTGCTGGCCTGCACCTCACCCCAGGGGGAGTGTTCCCCCTCCTGGATACCCCAGGGCGGTTCTTCATCCGGGTAATCCGCTATGAAGCCTGGCTCATCCTCTATGGGTTCTTGGGCATCTGCTGCACCCAGCCCCATTTGGGCAGGCGCGGCACTGTCCTCTAAAGAGTGTGCCTGCCTTACCTGTTCCTGGGCCTTTTCATGGGGAAAATGCCCGAAAACCCGCAGCCATTTTTTCTCCTGGAGGTCATAAACAGCAGCGCCCTCATATTGAAAACCATCATCCTCCATAGAGCCGTCAAGATACCTTTGGGCGATTTTTTCCGCTTCAGCTAAAGTGGGGTACTCCAATTTTTCGTCAAACCCATTTTCAAAATGGTGGTACGCAACTACCTGATAGCGGGGCTTTGTTTCCTGTTTGTCTGCGGAAAGCGCAGGGTA
>CANTDZ010000063.1 GCA_947652665.1 uncultured Clostridia bacterium | reverse complement strand
TGAACTGGCTTTCTCCCAATGAGTTCTTTGTACAAGATGTTTGACAATCCTACAAGTTTCGATAATTTTTGCAGCCCCAAGCCCCGTGCCTTTTTTCTGCGCTTCCATTAAAATAACAGAAAAAAGGAAGGGAGCGACCATATGAAAACATACGCATACGTCCGTGTTTCCAGCACGGAACAAAATGAGGACCGGCAGATGATTGCCATGACGCGCCTGGAGGTTCCCAGGGAAAATATCTTCCTGGACAAGCAGTCCGGCAAGGATTTCGACCGGCCCAATTATCTGCGGATGGTAAGGAAGCTGCGCCAGGACGACCTGCTTTACATCAAGAGCATCGACCGCCTGGGACGCAATTATGGGGAGATTTTGGAACAGTGGCGCATCATCACACGGGACAAGGGCGCGGACATCTGCGTTTTGGATATGCCCCTGCTGGACACCCGGCGGGACAAGGACCTGCTGGGCTCATTTTTAAGCGACGTAGTGCTGCAGATTTTATCCTTCGTGGCGCAGAACGAACGGGAAAACATCCGCGCCCGGCAGGCCGAAGGCATTGCGGCGGCCAAGGCGCGGGGGGTCAAATTCGGCAGGCCGAAAAAGCCCCTGCCAGAGAATTTCGACGAAACCCGCCGGGCCTGGCGGGAACACAAGGTAAGCCTGCACCAAGCCGCCCAGGCCTGCGGGCTGCCGGATTCCACCTTTTACACCGCCGCCCTCCGCATGGAAGCCGCCCCTTCCCTTGACACCCAGCCCCCGCCCATGCTACAATAACAGCAAACCCTGTTATGGAAGGAGCGCCTATGACCCCCAAGTTAAAAGAAAGCATCCTGGAATCCCTCTCTGCCGTCCTCCCCATTACCGGCATCGTCCTGGCCCTGAGCATCTTCCTAGTCCCGCTGGACATAGGGACCGTTGTCATGTTCTTCGTAGGCGCGGTCATGCTCATCTTTGGCATGGGTATGTTCCAACTGGGGTCGGAAATGGCCATGAGCCCCTTGGGCGAGGGCATGGGCGTCGAGGCGGCCAAGTCCAAGCGGGTATCCATCCTGCTGCCCTTGAGCCTGCTGATGGGCGCGCTCATCACCCTGGCCGAGCCCGATTTGCAGGTGCTTTCCAACCAGGTGCCCTCCATTCCCAACATGACCATCATCTTTACGGTGGCGGTAGGGGTGGGCATTTTCCTGGCCATCGCGGTCATGCGCATCCTGTTCCACATCGACCTGTCCCTTTTGCTCATTGGCCTGTACGCGGGGGTGCTGCTGGTCTCCTTCTTTGTCCCCGGCGATTTCCTGGCCGTGGCCTTCGATTCCGGCGGCGTGACCACGGGCCCCATCACCGTGCCGTTTATTATGGCCATGGGCATCGGACTTTCCTCCGTGCGCGGCGACCGGGGCGCAGCCAGCGACAGTTTCGGCCTGGTGGCTCTGTCCAGCATCGGCCCGGTGCTGGCGGTCATGCTGCTGGGGCTGTTCTATAACCCCCACGAGGCTTCTTATGCCGCCGCCCAGATAGCCCAGGTGGGGACGATGCGGGACGTGGCCAGGGAATTCGTTTGGGAGCTGCCCACCTACGCGGCCGAGGTGCTCCTTTCCATCCTGCCCATTTTAGGGATGTGCGTGCTGTTCCAGCTTATCACCCACCGCTACCAGCACCGGCAGAAGCTGCGGGTGGCTGTGGGCTTTGGCTATACATACCTGGGGCTGGTGCTGTTCCTGTGCGGGGCCAACGTGGGCTTTGCCCCGGTGGGCGCCCAGCTGGGGGAGCACCTGGCCAGCTCGGAGCTGCGCTGGCTGCTGGTGCCTATCGGGATGCTCATCGGCTACTTCATCGTCAAGGCCGAGCCCGCCATCCAGGTACTCAACCACCAGGTGCAGTCGGTGACAAACGGCACCGTCTCCGCCAGGGCCATGAACCGGTGCCTGTCCGTGGGCGTGTCGGTGAGCGTGGGGCTTTCTATGCTCCGGGTGCTGACGGGCCTGCCCATCCAATGGGTTGTCCTGCCGGGGTATCTGCTGGCGCTCCTCATGTCCCGCTTTGTGCCGAAGATCTTCGTGGGCATCGCCTTTGACTCCGGCGGGGTGGCCAGCGGCCCTATGACCTCTACCTTTTTGCTGCCCCTGTGCATCGGCGCCTGCAGCCAGCTGGGCGGCAACATTATGACGGACGCTTTCGGGGCCATTGCGCTGGTGGCGCTGACCCCGCTGATAGCGGTGCAGATCATGGGTCTGCAATATAAGTTCAAGCTGGCCCGGCTGCAGAAGGCCGCTGTGCCCAGCATTCCTTTGGACAGCGACGACATCGTAGAAATCGAGGAGGAATAGACGTTCATGGAGGCAAGCACGGGAAAGAGCTTTTCGCTTAGGGCTATGATGCTCATCGCATCGCCCAAGCTGGCGGACAAGGCCGAGGGGCTGTTTCATGAGTCCGGCGTGCCGGTGCTGCACCGGGTGCACGCCGTCGGTACGGCCAGCAGCCAGATGATGGATATCCTGGGGCTGGGGAGCATCGACAAGAGTATGCTGATCGCCCTGCTGCCCACCTGCGCGGCAGACGGGATGCTGCGCACCGTATACAAAAAGCTGCAGCTAAACCAGCCGGGCAGCGGGATCGTATGCACCTTGCCCCTGGCTGGGGCCAACGCGCTGCTGTTCCGCATGATGGAGCCAATGGCAGAGGAAAATGCCGGGAAAGATGCCAAGAGAAAGGAAGAGACCGGGATGACAGAATGGAAGCATATGCTGATCGCGGCAGTGGTGAACCAGGGATACAGCGAACAGGTGATGGACGCCGCCCGGGCCGCGGGGGCCGCTGGCGGGTCGGTAATCCACAGCCGCCATATCGTGGGCGACGGGGTGGATATGAGCTTCTGGGGGCTGACGGTGCAGGAGGAGAAGGAAATGATTCTGATCATCGCCGACCGGGAAAAGAAGCTGCCCATCATGAAGGCCATCGGCGAAGCCTGCGGGATGCGCACCGAGGCCCAGGGCCTGGTGGTCTCACTGCCCATTGAGAGCGTGCTGGGCTTGGGAGAAGTGGAATAAAGGGGAGCCGGTACACAGCGGATGTACCGGCCCTTTTTATAGCGGCGGTTCTTTTCCCTTCACAAATTGTTTACATTCACACTACTGCAATAGTGTTGACAGCCGCATACTACTGTGATAGTATATAGTTGTAAACTATTGCAGTAGTTTCAAAGAAAGGATGAGCCAAAATGGCAGTAAAACTGTTTGATTCGGAACTGAAAGTAATGAACGTCCTCTGGCGCGCGGGGGACATGACCGCAAAAGAAATCTCCGACATCCTCAAGGCCGAGACCGGCTGGAACATGAACACCACCTACACCGTCATCAAGAAGTGCATCGCCAAGGGGGCCATCCAGCGCAGCGAGCCTAACTTCCTGTGCCATGCGCTGATTCCTAAGGAGGAGGTACAGCAGGCCGAAACCGACGAGCTCATTGGCAAGCTGTACGACGGCTCGGTGGACAAGCTGTTTGCCGCGCTGCTGGGGCGCAAGAAGCTTTCGGCCCAGCAGATCGCGAAGTTAAAGCAGATTGTGGAGGAGGGGGCGCAAGAATGACCCTGTTGCAAATGTCCCTTTCCGGGTCGGCGCTGATTTTAGCTGTCGTGCTCGTCCGGGCGCTGGCCCTGCATAAGCTGCCGAAGCGGTTCTTTCTGGCGCTGTGGGGCGTAGTGATGGTAAGGCTTTTGGTGCCGGTCTCGCTGCCTTCGGCGTTCAGCGTGTACTCGCTGGTGAGCAGAACCAATTCTGCTGTTCCTGTACAAGCTGTTTCCCGTCCTGTTCCCGGTGCTCCAGTGGGCGTACCAACGGTTGCAGAACTTCCTGCCGCCACACCAGGCGTTGACATTTGGGCGGTCATTTGGCTGGTGGGCATGGTAATCTGCACCCTGTTCTTTGGGCTGGCCTGGCTGAAATGCCGCCGGGAGTTCCGGGAATCCCTGCCGGTCAGCAATCCATATGCAGAGGATTGGCTTCGGGAACACCAGCTGCGCCGCTTGGTATTCATCCGGCAGTCCGACAAAATTTCTGCGCCGCTGACCTACGGCGTGTGCCGTCCGGTCATCCTCATGCCAAAAGCCACGGACTGGGCTGACACCCAAACCTTAAACTATGTGCTGGCCCACGAACTCGTGCACATCCGACGTTTTGACGCCTTGTATAAGCTGGTTCTGCTGGCTGCGCTATGCGTGCACTGGTTCAACCCGCTGGTGTGGGGGATGGCCGTGCTGGCTAACCGGGATATCGAGCTTTCCTGCGACGAGGCCGTGCTCCGGCAGTTTGGGGTTGATTCCAAGTCCGGGTACGCCATGGCGCTTATCCGCATGGAGGAGCGCAAAAGCGGCTTTGCCCCGCTGGGCAGTCATTTTAGTAAAAATGCGATTGAAGAAAGGATAACGGCCATTATGAAAACAAGAAAAAAATCTATTATAGCGCTGGTTATATCCATTGCTTTGGTGGGCGGCACGATTGGCGTGTTTGCCACCTCGGCCAGCGCGGAAGCACAAACGACGAAAGAAAACTTCTCCGATGTAGAATGGTGGACGGCGGAGGAATACGCCGCCTGGCTGGAAAATGAGGAGAAAGAGCTGCATTCCGCCATCGGCTCCCGGGGCTGGACGCAAAGCACTGGCTGGTTCACTTGGACGCAGGAGCTGGTGGATGAGACCATCGCGGTGTATGAGCAGACGCTGGAGGACATCCGGGGTGGGTTGAGAGTCTCCAAGCCCGTAGCCGCCGAGGATGGCGAAGGGTATGAAACGATGGTGATGGTCGGGTATAATCCGCTGGATTCCTATACGGTGGAGAAAGACGAAACCACCATGGCCACAGATGAAGAGCACCGGCAGAAGCTCTTGAAGGAGTACGAAAAATTTGGCTTGAGCTACGACTCATCCAGCGATACCATGTTCTATCATGGCCAGACCGTGCGGTATTTTACGGACAGTGTAATGCTGGGAGACGGCGTCATCACGACATACCAGCACCAGGACGAAAATGGCGACGTAAGCCTGTGTACGATCCGCGAAGCCACCTACAACCCTGATGGGAGCATGGACCCCATGGGCAGGCTGACCGGCATAAGAAAATTGACCGCCGAAGACCTGGAAGCCCTGCAGTACGCAGAGGAGGAAATCAGTGCGGAAGCGGCAGAGGCAGAGAAAATTCTGGTTCCCTATACGCCTTTTGGCTTGACATCCCTGACAGATCCTTACGGCAGGCTCACCATGAATTGGCAGGGCAAGCCTGTGCGCAGCCTGTTTGACCCGGAGCGGCAGGTTTGGGTAGCCAACAGCATGGGCGAGGGCGGCTTGGGCCAGGATGCGGTGGACGTGGAGGCGGTCTATGAGAACGGCCAGCTTACCGGCCTGCGGGAGTATGACCGGGATGTGGAGTTTCTGGAGGCCGGAATAGTGGAATAAAGCCGCCGGTTTTTTAGGCAGGCCATTTGTCAAGTCCCCCGCAACGTGTTATAATAGTCCCAAAACACAAAAAGGGGCACAATTATGGAACCATGTCCAGTCTACAAAAAATGTGGCGGCTGCCAGCTGCAAAACCTTCCCTACGAGCGCCAGCTCCAGTGGAAGCAGGCACGCTGCCAGAAGCTTCTGGGGGCCTTCGGCAAGGTGCGGCCCATCCTGGGGATGGAGCATCCCTGGCATTACCGCAACAAGGTGCAGGCAGCGTTTTGCTGGGACAAGCGCCGCCGGCAGGCCGTCTCCGGGGTGTACCAGTCCAGCACGCACCGGGTGGTGCCGGTGGATTCCTGCCAGATTGAGGACGAGAAGGCCGATGCCATTATCGTCACCATAAGGGGCCTGCTTAAGCCCTTTAAGCTCACGGTTTACGACGAAGATTCCGGGCGGGGATTTTTGCGGCATGTGCTGGTAAAGCGGGGGTTCGGCACTGGGGAGATCATGGTGGTGCTGGTGACCGGCAGTCCGATTTTCCCGGCTAAAAAGCACTTTATCGCCGAGCTTCTGCGCCTGCATCCCGAGATCACGACGGTCCTCCAGAACGTCAACAGCGCGCGCACATCGCTGGTGCTGGGCCAGCAGGAGAAGGTGCTCTATGGCCCTGGGTTCATTGTGGACGAGCTGTGCGGGTGCCGCTTCCGCATTTCCGCCAAGTCCTTTTACCAAGTGAACCCCCGGCAGACCGAAGTCCTGTATAATACCGCCATAGGCTTTGCGGGCCTTACTGGCAGGGAAAAAATCCTGGACGCCTACTGTGGCATCGGCACCATCGGGCTTATTGCCGCCAAGAACGGCGCGGGGCAGGTGCTGGGCGTAGAGGTCAACCGCGACGCCGTCCGTGACGCCATTATAAACGCCAAGGAAAACAGCATCCAAAATGTCTACTTCACCTGCGCGGATGCCGGAGATTTTATGGAAGAAATGGCCTCTGGCGGCGAGCCCTGCGACGTAGCCTTTATGGACCCGCCCCGGGCCGGGGCCAGCCCCGCTTTTCTAAAATCCCTGTGCGCGCTGGGGCCGGAACGGGTGGTATATATCTCCTGCAATCCGGAGACGCTGGCACGCGACCTTAAGCTGCTGCGGGGGAGCTACCGGGTCCGGGATATCCAGCCGGTGGATATGTTCCCGCATACGCAGCATGTGGAGACGGTGGTGTTATTGTCCAAACTAAATACCAAGCAGCATATCGAGGTCGATTTGGATTTGGGTGAGATGAATTTGACGGCAGCGGAAAGCAAGGCAACTTATGATGAAATCAAAGCGTATGTGAAGGAGCAGACGGGACTTTCCGTGTCCTCTCTTTACATTGCGCAGGTCAAGGAGAAGCTCGGCATTAAGGAGCGGAAGTGTTATAATAAGGCAAAGTCAACGGATGTAAAAAAGCCGAAATGCCCGCCAGAGAAAGAAAAGGCTATCCGGGCGGCGTTGGAGTGTTTCGGGATGATTCAATAAAAATGTATGGCAGGGCCAGGCGGTTAAAGATTTTTTCTGACCGCCTGGTCACGTCGTTTTCTTAAGATAACTATTTTTTAGTTGACAAATGAATCTAAATGGTGTATCTTAAAAACAAAGGAGGCACACCCCATGAACAACATTGCATTTACCAAGCGCGAAGAAGAACTGATGGACTACCTCTGGCAGCACCCGGAGCCCATGACCGTCTACGACATGGCGGAAAGCGGGTGGAGCGTCAACTACCTACGGGTGCTGGTGAAGTCCCTGGAAAAGAAGGGCGTACTGCGCTGCTGCGGGGCCGAACCCAATGGGCGGCAGTATTCCCGGCAATTCTGCGTGGCCATGACGAAAGAAGAATACTATGTGCGCCTGGCGCTGGCTGGCGGAGTCAACGCTGGAGTGTTTGCCAAAGTAGCCGCCGCAGCCGTGGACGGCGGCAAGCAAAATGACAGCGCCCTCATCCAAAAGCTGGAAGAAATCCTGGCAGACTTCAAAGCAAGGAACGGGCAAAACACATGAAAATCATATGGCTGTACGGCGCGCTTCTATCGCTTTCTGTTTTCTTTTTTCGCTATATACACGAAATCCGGAAGCTAAACCGTTACCCCAGCGAAGACGGCGTCTATATTGTGCCTGGCTGCAAAACCCCCATGGGCATTGGCGTTTTCAAAAAGAGAATCCTGCTGCCCCGGCAGGACTACACAGAGCAGGAGTTGCGCTACATCCTGCTTCACGAGGAAACTCACTTTGCCCACCACGACCAGCTCGTCAAAATGCTTATGCAGGTTTTGTGCTGCATCTTCTGGTGGAACCCTTTCGTCTATCTATTGCAAAAGGCCGTCTCGCAAATGCTGGAAATCCGCTGCGACCGTGAGGTAGCGAAGTCCGCAGACAGGGAAGAATACATGGCAGTGCTGCTGGCGCTTGTAAAGGACGGCGGCGGGTCCTCCGCCATGGTCGAGCGCTTTCAGCGGATAGCCGGGCGGCGGAGCTGGGCACACAGGGGAAGGGCTTCCGTGCTGGCGGCGGCCTTTGTGCTGGTGTGCGCTGGGCCAGCGCTGGTAAAGCCGCCGATGCGGGAAGCCCGTCAAATCGTCACGACCCCCACAGGGCAATATAAGGCCGTCTTCCAGGGCGATGTGGAGATGCTGGGCGCTGAGGATGGAACTCACTGGATGATGGGCGCCCTGCCTCTCGATACACCCATTGAAATCTACATGGCAGACGGCAGAAAGGGGATAATCCTATGTTCATCCTGCGAGAAATCTCCCGCTCCATAGCCCGCAGCAAAGGCCGCAGCATTTTGACGGCCTGCATCGCCCTGTGCCTGATGGCCTGCATGGGCCTGTACCTGGGCACCCTGGAGGAAAACCGCTCGGCGCTTCGGCACCTGTCGGAAACGCTTCCGGTGACAGTGAAGGTCGTAAACGGCGGCGGAAGCGCCGAGGTGGGCCTGGGCATCTCGGAAAAGCTGGTAGACGGGCTCATGCAGTGCGGCATACGCGAGCCTGTGTACACGGCGCAACTAGGCGGGATTCTGGAAGAAGTCAACCTGAAAAGCGAGGGCAAGCTGTGCGACACCTCCCTCACAGGGGCCAACACCCTGGATGCTTTCGGGGAGGACATGCGGGGCTCCATCGTCTTTGCGGAGGGGTGGGACGAAAGCTTTCTCACCGGGGACAGGGCCGTCTGCCTGGTGGAATCCGGCTATGCCCAACGCCACGGCGTGCAGGCGGGAGACACCCTGGAACTGCCTGTCTATCGGTATGTCTACCACAAAAGCGGCTACACCTTCCAATACGAGCGCCTGGCGGAAACCCGGTTGGAAATCATCGGGACGCACAAAGCGGATGCCGATACCGCTATGATTGTGCCAATCGGCTGGATGAAGCGGCTTTTTGATGAGCAAGGGGCTGCGTTCACCTACGACTCCTTCCGCTGTGTGGTAGCAGATGCCCTACGGCTCAACGACTTCAAATCCGCCGCCGAGGCCGCAGGCTTCCGGGAAACCTCGGCCCAGGCGGCGACCCCCCACACAGGCAACGCCCTCCTGGTACAAGACAAGGTGTTCATCGAGACGGCCCAGAAACTGCAAAACAACATCGACCTGTTCACCCTGTTCCGAGGGCCATTTTTCCTGCTGCTGGTGGGGCTTATCGTGCTGGCGACCTTCCTGCTGTGCCGGGGCCGTCAAAGCGAGCTAGCTATCGAGCGTTCCTTGGGGCGCAGCCGCTTGTCATCGGGCCTGGGCGTTTTTCTGGGAAATATACTGCTCTACCTGCCGGGCCTGCTTGTGGCCTCCCACATAAACGTGGCACTGGCCTTTTTGGGCTGTGCGGCGGCTGGCATATTGGTGTCCGTGTGCCTGCTGTGCCGTTTTGACCCGCTGGCTTTATTGACCCGGACGGAATAGGAGGCCCTTATGAAAAACAGCTTCAAGCAGATGCTCCGCACGCCCGTAAAGGCCGCGCTCTTTTTCCTGCTCATGGCCCTGAGCGCCGCCCTGCTGGCCTTTGGCATGATGCTCCTGACCAGCACGAAGGCCCAAATAGACAGGGCGAAGGAGCAGTTTACCACCCTGGCTACTGTGTCCCAAAAGCCCAATATCGTGGAGACGGCAGCCGTTTGGGACGCGGCCCTGCAAACCTACACAAACGTCAGCGTGCCCCAGTACGATTCGATTGTACCCTTGGACGTGCTGGATATTGAGGGAGCGCCCTATGTCAGCGGCCCAGAGAAGCGCCCCACCTACGGCGCGCTGGTGGAGGGGATGCAGAATACGTATGAGTTTTCCCGGCTCCAGACTTGGATGGTAGTCGAGTTTACCCCCCAGGAAGACTGCGTTCCCGACCATCCGGTGCGGGTGGATATTGTGCGGGCGCTGGGAGGCAACACCAGCGGCAGCACCTCCTTCGCCTTTTGCGACCATAACAACGATAACCCCGCCCCTTTGGAGAAGGACAAGACATACATTGGGGCCCTGATGTATATTTCCGGGCACGACCTGGATATAGGGTACAGCGTGGAGTTCGTACCTTACGGCGGGTTTGCGGAAGCCACACCCGAGAGCCGCCAATACTATGAGAGCTTCCTTGAAAGCTTTCAAAAACTGGACAATACCATCCCCGTACTGCCCACCCAGAGCCTGAACCTGCTGCCGGCTTATCACGAGGACCAGATCGTAATTATGGAGGGACGGGAGATAGGCGAAGAAGAATTCCGGGAGGGCAAAGCCGTGTGCATGATTACCAGCGCGTTTGCACAGGTAAACGGCTTGCAGGTAGGCGATATTCTCGACCTCCCCCTATACTTCGCCGACTACCAAAACCCCGCCAGCCAGATGTTCGGCTATACGGGGGCGGCAGTCAACATTTCGGCGATAGGTGAAAAAGGGACATGCCCCCAGCCCTTCTTTGAGGAGCAGTATGAAATCGTGGGCACCTACCGCTATACCGAGGAGAGCATACAGGCTATGCCCGGCGCCACGGAAATGGGCCGGGATATGGTCATCGTGCCTGCCGCGTCAGTGACGGCGCCAGACGAAAACAACATTATCGCCCAAGGGCCCATGCTGGGCACGACTACCTCGTTTCAGCTAAAAAACGGCACCGTCGCGCAATTTGAAGAAGCCCTGTGCCAGCTGCCGGAGAGCCAGTTTTTACAGGTCGATTATGACGACAACGGGTATGAGCAAGTAGCGGGCTCCCTGAACCGAGTGTATAATACAGCGGTGCTTCTGTGCGGAGCGGGGTGCTTCTGCACGGCTGCCATCGTGGCGCTGCTGTTATACTTCTTCATCGTCAAGCAGAAAAGACGCACGGCTATCGAGCGCAGCCTGGGCATGAGCAAAGGGCAGTGCCGGGTGTCGCTGCTTTCGGCGGTTTTGGCGCTGACGGTGTGTGCCAGCGCGCTGGGCGGCTTCGGCAGCCGGGTCGTTTTTGAGCGGGTGCAGTTTGCGGAGATGAATGAAAGCATGGCTTTCTCCACGAAGTACAGTGCTTGGGCTGGCGGGGAGGAGATAATCGAGACAGAGACGGACAAAAGTGCGCCGCCCGCTGTGGCAGCAGGTGTACCGCTGGCGCTGACGGCCTTTACCACTGCCCTGGGGCTTGCGCTGGTAGAGAGGAACCTGCTGGTAGAGCCGGTAGCGCTGCTGGGAGGAAGGGAGGAATAAGTTTAACAACGGGGGCGGTCACTTGCCGCTCCCGTTGTTGTGCCCATTTTTCTCCCCTCCAAATAATCCTCCACCCTGTCATCCAGCAAATGCACAAGGGCGCTCATCGCCACATATTTAGGGTCGCGCACGCTCTGCACGAACTCTTGGAGATGCTTTTGAAAGCCTGCATCCAGCTTGTGCTCCTCCTCATCGCCAATTAAAGAGACAGCAAACCAAATGCTAAGCAACAGCGTTTGGAACTCTTCCTGGTCGAACAGCCAGTTGGAGACTTCAGCCATTTGGACGCGCCCTTGTTCGGTCTGCGCGCCGTCTGAAAGGTCGCGGAGAAAGCGGACGGCGTCATGGGAAAGCCGCAAATACTCGCATACCCCAGCTTCTTCTGCCTTGGGGTCGCGCACCTGTGAGCGGCCTATGAGCCAATCTACAGGCACTTCAAAGTAGTCAGCGATGGCACACAGGGCGGTCAAACCCGGCTCTGCCTTGCCGTTTTGATAGTTGGACAAAGCACCCACGGAGATTCCGATTTCGTGGGCCAGGTCCATCAAGGGCATATTGGCCTTTTTGGTCAGATTGCTTAACCTTTGGGCCAGCAATCTGCTGTAGGAATCAGTTTTCATTTTACCACGCTCCTGCGTTCATAATTTTGAATTTATTAACCAAATCGATATAAAAAAGAATATCATGAAACCCGTTGACGGCACCCGTTCTATTCTCTATAATGAAGTAACAATATAAAATTCATAATCACCATACGCCTGCCTGACACCGTTGTCAAGCAGAGCATTGCAAACAGAAAGGAGTTTTGCCATGGGAAAAACAGAAGCTTTGACAGAAATGACCCCCGACAGGAACCCCCGCTACGCCTGCACGGATATCGGCAACGGCAACTTATTCGCCGATTACTACCGCGAACAGGCCCGGTATGTGCCTGAGCGCAAGCTGTGGTTCGTCTACAACGGCAGGGTTTGGGTGCCAGATGTAGGCAACCTGCGTGCCATGGAGCTGTGTAAGAAACTTGCGGACGAGCTGGTGGTTTATGCCTTGTCCCTTCCCGATGGCCGCGACCGAAACGAGTACCGCAAAGCCGTTGAGCGCTGGCAGATACGCCGCAATCGGGAGACTGTTTTAAAGGATGCCGCCAGCGTATACCCGGCGCAGTTAAGTGATTTTGACAGCAAGCCGTACTTGTTCAACTGCCAGAACGGCACGCTGGATTTGCGCACAAGGTCCTTTCACAAACACGACTCGGCGGATATGTTGGCGACAATTTTGGGCGTAAAATACGATGCGAACGCGCATTCTAACTTGTGGGAAAAGACCATCTCAGACGTGATGCAGGGTGATAAAGACCTGTCCGCCTACCTGCAAAAAGCCCTGGGCTACGGCCTGACAGGCGACACCAGCGAGGAGTGCTTCTTCCTGCTTTACGGCCCGACTACACGCAACGGAAAGGGCACCATTATGGAAACGTACATGAAAATACTTGGCGGCTACGGCAAAGCCGCAAGGCCGGAAACCATAGCCCTGCGGCAAAATTATAACGCATCCGGGCCATCGGAGGAAATTGCAAAGCTGGCGGGTGCCAGGGCTGTGAACATATCCGAACCAGACAAGCAGATGGTCTTGTCGGCGGCTTTAGTCAAGACTCTGACCGGAAATGACACCATGACGGCACGTTTCTTAAACGAAAACAGCTTTGAATTTAAGCCGCAGTTCAAGCTTTTTATCAACACAAACCATCTGCCCAAAGCCAATGACGTGACGATTTTCAGCTCCGGGCGAGTAAAAGTGCTGCCATTCAACCGCCACTTTGAGCCAGAGGAGCAGGACAAATCTTTGAAAAAGCGTCTGGAAAAAGAACTATCAGGTGTGCTGAATTGGTGCTTGGAGGGGCTATGGCTCATGCAGGAAGCGGGTTTTGAGCCGCCGCAGGCCGTGCTAAATGCAGCGGCAAAATATCAGCATGACAGCGATAAATTAACGCGATTCGTGGAGGAAATGCTGTCGGCAGACCCTAATGGCGAGGTCAGAACGGAGACAGCCTATCAAGAATATCGCGAGTGGTGCACACGAAATGGGCAGTATCCAGACGGTTATCCAGCCTTTAAGCAGGGCATGGAAGGCTTTGCCGAAGTCAAGCGGAAGCGGCCTAAAGGCGCGGGAAAAATGGCGAATCCGACGGCGATGTTTTGTGGGATTCAGCTTAAAATAGATGATAGGACAACAGCATGAATGGAAAGGTGTGCCGGGTGTGTCAGCGAAATATGGGAGGTAAAAAAATCGTTCTCGCGTAAGAGCCCCTATTTTTGCCCGGCACACTTGGCACACCGCTTGTTTTTGCAGGGCCGCAGGCCCTAAAAGTCTGAACGGAGCAGAAGCGTAGTTCAGAGGACGAGCCAGCATCGCATTTGTACGGCAATCCGTCCGGCATTCTGTCGGACACCTTGCTTGCAAATGCCCGGTTAGGGGAACCTCCCCTAAAACCCCGAAAGGAGTAGTGATATTTTATTTACGAATTGAACAGAACACAGAAACTCACGGTTCGTTTCAGCGACGCAGAGTTTAAGAAAATAGACAAAAATTCAAAATCATGCAGCCTTACGAAGTCGGCTTATGTGCGTCAGTTGGTCGCGGGGTATAAGCCGAAGGAATCGCCGTCCGCAGACTACTTTGCCATGACACGGGAGTTAAAAGATATCGGCAACAATCTGAACCAGATTGCTTTCATGGCAAACGCCACTGGGCTGATTGACGAAGCTGCCTACCATGAAAACATCATAATTTTGCGGGACGCCCTGCGGCGCATTGAACAGGCGGTAGAAGGAGGGCGGTAGGCATAGCGGATATTAACGACCAGTGGAATGGTTTTGCAAGCTTGCTGGCAGAATTGATTGAGAAGCACGCAGCAGAGCTGGGCATAGATGATTT
>CANTDZ010000062.1 GCA_947652665.1 uncultured Clostridia bacterium | reverse complement strand
GTTGAAAACTCCTCCCTACAAGGAAAAGTATTTGAAAAAAGCCCGTCCCTGTGGTATACTCTTATATGTATTGTAGGGAAATATTTTTTGGCCCCTTTGGGCCCCTTTGGAGGGTATGACTTTTGGATTCTTTTGAACAAGCATGGGAGCTTATTTGCGAATATTGCAAATCCCAAATCACCGGCGTGGCCTATAAGACCTGGTTCAGCAGCCTGAAGCCGGTTTCATTGGACTTTGAAAACGGCGTGGCCACCATCGAAGCCCCGAACGAATTCCATATGCAGACACTGCTGCGCGGCTATTCCGACGTGCTGGGCCGCGCC
This sequence comes from uncultured Clostridia bacterium, assembly GCA_947652665.1. Taxonomy (GTDB): domain Bacteria; phylum Bacillota; class Clostridia; order Oscillospirales; family Acutalibacteraceae; genus Acutalibacter. The sequence goes on along the minus strand of CANTDZ010000062.1, from coordinate 13,849 downwards.
TTCGAATCGGTTTTCGGCACGCCCATCAAGATTTCCGTGACCGTCCCCCAGGCCGCGCCCCCGCAGAAGGAGGCCCCTGCCCCGGACGACGACAGCTATGAGCTGACCTTCGACACCTTCGTGGTCGGCCCCTCGAACCGCTTCGCCCATGCCGCCTGCCAGGCCGTGGCCGCAAAGCCGGCAATTTTGTACAACCCCTTGTTCATCTATGGCAATTCGGGCTTGGGGAAAACCCACCTGCTCTCGGCCGTTTCAAAAGAGTTTTTGCATAATTTCCCAGACCGCAATGTGGTCTACGTGAAAAGCGAGGATTTTACCAACGAGGTTATTGACGCCATCTCCAAAGGCACCACCCCGGCCCTGCGCGCCAAGTACCGCAACGCCGACCTGCTGCTGATGGACGACGTGCAGTTCATTGCCGGGAAGAACTCCACCCAGGAGGAATTTTTCCACACCTTCAACACCCTCTATGAGGCCAAGAAGCAGATCATCCTCACCTCCGACCGGCCGCCCAAAGATATCGCAACCCTGGAGGACAGGCTTAAGACCCGCTTCGAGTGGGGCCTGACCGCCGACGTACAGCCGCCGGATTACGAAACGCGCATTGCCATTATCAACCGCAAGGCGGATTCCATGGACTTTTCCATCCCGGAGAATGTCAGCGAGTACATTGCCAACAAGTTAAAAAGCAACGTCCGCCAGCTGGAGGGCGCGGTGAAGAAGCTGCGGGCCTTCCATTTGCTGGAAGGGAAGCCCATCAACGTGGCTACGGCCCAGTCGGCTATCAGCGACATTATCAACAACAGCCAGCCTACGCCGGTGACGGTGGACAAGATTATCGAGGAAGTGGCGCGTACATATTTGGTCACGCCGGAGGACATACGGTCGAAAAAGAGGAACGCTTCCATTTCTGCCGCCCGGCAGGTTTCTATCTATATTATAAGGGAGATTACCCAGATGCCCATGGTGGAAATTGGGCAGATCTTTGAGGGCCGGGACCATTCTACCATTGTTTATTCTATGAAGCAGATGGAATCGAAGCTGGCCCGGGACCCTCACACCCGCGATACGGTGGAGGATATCATCAAAAATATACGCGACCGGTAGGGGAAAGGTTTTCCACAGTTTCCACCACATTCCACCAACAGTTTGTCCACAGGGTGTTGAATGGGTGGGGAGGTCTTCACAGCCCACACATTTTATCCACAGGGCGTTTTGAAAAACTTTGGTGCCTGAAAGGCGCAGTGCTATGCGGAAATCTGCGTTTTTGAACTTTTCCACAGACCCTATTACTACTGCTATATCTAAACAATAAAAGAGAGAGATAAAGAGGGCTTTGTTTATGAAATTCACTGTACAGAAAAACGATATTACAGAAGCCGTTTCCAATATCCAAAGGGCCGTGTCTACCAAGACTTCCATCCCGGCTTTGGAGGGCATCCTGTTGACAGCCGGAGAGGGCGAACTGGAGCTTTGCGCTTATGATTTGGAATTGGGCATCACCACGACTATCTCCGCCCAGGTATCGGAACCCGGCAAGGCGGTTTTGAGCGCGAAGATCTTTTCCGACATCGTGCGGAGGACGCCGGACAATTCCATTACGGTGGCGGTCGACGATAAGAATATGGCGGCTATTGAGAGCGGTTACAGCTTGTTCTCTATTATTGGCATCCCGGCTGTGGAATTCCCTGAGCTTCCCAAGCTTACGGATGCAACCGCTATCCAGCTGCCTGCCAATGTGCTTAAGAGCATGATACGCCAGACTGTTTTTGCCGTGGCCGAAAGCGATGCTAAGCCTATCCACCAGGGAAGCTTGTTCAGCTTGGAAGGCGGGAGGCTGGACGTGGTTTCGGTGGACGGGTACAGGCTTGCCAAAAGGACGGAAATGGTGGATTTCCAACAGGATATCTCCTTTGTTGTTCCGGGGAAGACCTTATCGGAGCTTTTGCGGCTTTTAAAGGATTCGGAGGAACCAATCGCCATTTCTGTTGGCAGCCGGCATATTTTGTTTAATGCTGATAATTATACAGTTATATCAAGTTTATTAGAAGGGGAGTTCCTCAACTACAAGGCCGCAATCCCTGCCGAAGGGAAGACAGAGGTCGTAATGCGGACAAGGGAAGCCATTGAAAGCGTGGAGCGTGTATCCCTGCTGATTACTGACCGCCTCAAGAGCCCTATCCGCTGCCTGTTCTCTCAGGGGGAGGTTAAGCTGCTCTGCACCACTTCCATGGGCCGGGCCAGCGACCAGCTGGAAGTTGAGCTGACGGGGGACGATGTTGAAATCGGCTTTAATAACCGTTATCTGCTGGACGCGCTGCGCAATACGGAGTGCGATGAGGTGAAAGTCCAGCTGAGCGGGCCGCTGAGCCCCATGAAGGTCATGCCCAAGGAAGGGGACAGCTTCCTGTTCCTGGTGCTGCCGGTGCGGTTGAAGAACGATTAAGATTTTGGGATTTAGGCGGCTCCTGGGTGACCGGAGCCGCCATTTTTGAGTGGAGAGGTGCATAGAATGGAAAAGATCGGGATCACCACGGAGTTTATCAGGCTGGATTCTTTTTTAAAGCTTACTGGGATGGTCGACACCGGGGGGCAGGCAAAATTTGTAATCCAGGGCGGGGAAGTGCTGGTCAATGACGAAGTGTGCCCCATGCGCGGGAAGAAGCTGCGTCCGGGAGACGTGGCGGAATATGCCGGGAGGAAGTTTGAAGTCGCGGAGGAGGAAGTATGACGTATGACGCGGGGACGGTCGATGTGGCGGTCATAGGCGCAGGGCACGCCGGGATTGAGGCAGGGCTGGCGGCGGCTAGGCTGGGCGCGCATACCGTTGTGTTTACGATCAACTTAGACGCGGTGGGGAACTGCCCCTGCAATCCCAGCATTGGGGGGACGGCAAAAGGGCATCTCGTGCGGGAGATCGACGCGCTGGGCGGGGAGATGGGACGCACGGCCGACGCCTGCACTCTGCAGAGCCGTATGCTGAATCTTGGGAAGGGGCCAGCGGTGCATTCCTTACGGGCCCAAATTGACCGGAACCAGTATTCACAAATCATGAAGCACAAGCTGGAAACCTGCGAGGGCTTGGAACTGCGGCAGGCGGAAATTGTAAAGCTTTGCCCGGATGGGCCGGAATGGCTCTTGACGACCCGGTTAGGGGCTGTCTATAGGGCGAAGGCTGTCATTATTTGTACGGGGACGTTCCTGGGCGGGAAAATCTTTGTGGGCGAGGTCTCTTATGAGAGTGGGCCGGACGGGATGTTCCCGGCGGCTTTTCTGCCGGATTCTTTGCGGGAGCTGGGAATCTCCCTGCGGCGCTTTAAGACTGGGACGCCTGCGCGGGTGCTCAAGTCTTCTATTGATTTCTCCGGGCTGGAGGTACAGGTGGGCGATGAGCCGGTTGTGCCATTTTCTTATGATACGGAGGAGAAGCTGGAGAATAAGGCCGTTTGCCATATCAGTTGGACAAATGAGGAGACGAAGCGGGTCATTTTGGAGAATATTGAGCGGTCACCGTTGTACGGGGGAATGATAGAGGGGATAGGTCCGCGGTATTGCCCTAGTATAGAGGATAAGGTCGTGCGGTTTCCAGATAAGCCGCGGCATCAGCTTTTTATTGAACCCTGTGGCCTGGAGACGGAGGAAATGTATCTGCAGGGAATGAGCTCGTCTCTGCCGGAAGAAGTGCAGGTGCAGTTTTACCACACTATACCGGGTCTGGAGAACGTGCAGATCATGCGGACGGCTTATGCGATTGAGTACGATTGCTGCGACCCGCTGCAGCTGGACGCCACGCTGGAGTTCCGGGATTGGCCGGGGCTGTATGGGGCGGGTCAGTTTAATGGGAGCTCTGGGTATGAGGAGGCGGCGGCTCAAGGGCTCGTGGCGGGAATCAACGCGGCGCGGAAAGTAAGGGGGCTCGGCCGGGTCGTGCTGGACCGGGCTGGGTCTTATATTGGGACGCTGGTTGACGACCTTATTACCAAAGGTGCCAGCGACCCTTACCGCATGATGACTTCGCGGTCAGAGTATCGGCTTGTGTTACGGCAGGATAACGCGGATGAGCGGTTGACGCCTTTGGGGCGGGAGATTGGGCTGATATCCGATGCTCGGTGGGAACGTTTTTCTTTAAAGCAGGAACAGAAAAAAGCGGAGTTGAAACGGGTGCTTTCTACGACGTTATCTCCTAGCGAGGAACTGAACGCTATTCTTGTTTCACGTGAAACATCGTCCGTGAGCACAGGTGTGCGGCTGGCAGATTTGTTGCGTAGGCCTCAAATCACCTATAAAGATCTTGAATCAGTCGACACCACACGGCCTGACTTGCCGGAAGCCGTGTTCGAGAATGTGGAAATCGAATTGAAGTATGAGGGCTACATCCGCAGGCAAAAGGCAGACATCGAAGAAATGCGGCGGCTTGAGCGAAAAGCCCTGCCTACCGATGTTGACTTTTCAACCTTGCGCGGCCTGCGTCTGGAAGCGGCGGAGAAGCTCAATAAAGTCCGGCCGGAGAATATTGGGCAGGCAAGCAGAATTTCTGGGGTTAGCCCGGCAGATATTTCGGTACTGCTGATTTGGCTGGCGTCGAGAAACAAGGAGGGATAGAGGATGAATATACGCGAATTGCTGACAGGTAAAGCAAAGGAAGTAGGCGTGAAGCTAACCAAGGAGCAGGCGGATTCCTTTCAACTATACATGGAACTTCTGCTGGAGTGGAATGAGAAAATCAACCTGACGGCCATTACAGACCCCGAAGAAATCGTGGTAAAGCACTTTGTGGACAGCTTGACTTTATTCCAAGGATGCAAGGTCAAGCAGGGAGCAAAGGTGATAGATGTGGGCACTGGCGCTGGGCTGCCTGGAATCCCTTTGAAAATCGTAAGGCCAGACATACAACTAACGTTGTTGGACAGCTTGAATAAAAGGCTGTTATTCTTGGGTGAGGTCTGCGAGAAGCTAGGGATAGAAAGCAATAGGATTCATAAGCGGGCAGAAGAAGCTGGTCTGGATAAGAAAATGCGGGAAGGCTTTGACTTGGTCACAGCAAGAGCTGTTGCGCCATTACAGGTTTTGTGCGAGTACTGTCTTCCTCTGGTTAAAATGAAAGGCATTTTTGTAGCTATGAAAGGTCCGGGCGCGCAGGAGGAATTGGATGCGGCAGAAAATGCGCTGGACATTTTGGGCGGCGATGAGGTCAAGATTGTGCCTGTAGAAGACTTTGGGGCAGGGGAACGCAATTTGATTGTAGTACAAAAAAAGAGCTTTACCCCAAAAGGCTACCCGCGCCACGGTGGGACAATTACAAAGCATCCATTATAAAAGGAGGATTAACATGAAATTTATAATGAGGGAAGCAAGGCCCGAGGACGCACAGGCGGTCGATAATGTGATGCTGGTCATCAGTGAGAAGTGCACGGATTTAAACAGAATGCAAAAGCAAATTGAAAAGCTTCAAAATGACCCGCAGAAATATCTGCTTGTTGCTGTCGACCCGGAAAACGATAAAATATGCGGCAGCCTGCTGGGAGTGGTGTTTGAAGACATCTGCGAAACAGGCAGGCCCATTTTGCTGGTCGAAAATGTAGCGGTCTTGGAAGAGTACCAAGGCAGAGGCGTTGGTCGGCAGCTATTTGAAGAAATCGAGCGGTGGGGGAAAGAGATGGACTGTCATTATGAGATGCTGGTGTCAGGCTTAAACCGTGTAGGTGCGCACAAATTTTATAACCGCCTGGGATTTGATGAAGTGAAGGGCTTCAAAAAATATTTGTAAGTTTTTTTGCCAGCCGACATTTTTCACCAAACCCTGCGCTCCCGGCGTGATACAATAAGTCACGAAAGGGAGGCGGACAAGATGTTTTTCAAGGACAGGCTCAAGCTGATGAAACTGCCAACAGCAAAAATACAGCCGAACCCCTCCCAGCCCCGAAAAGTTTTTCAGGAGGACGAGCTTAAAAGCTTGGCCCAGAGCATCGTGGAGAACGGGCTTTTACAGCCGGTAACGGTGCGTCGGGAAAACGGAGTTTACTATCTGGTAGCAGGGGAGCGCCGGTTGAGAGCCTGCAAGCTGGCTGGGATTAAGGAGATACCCGCTATCTTGGCAGACTGCGAGCCGGAAGACAGCGCTGTTCTAGCCTTGCTGGAAAATGTCCAGCGGCGGGACTTGCAAATGTTTGAGCAGGCGGCGGCCATTGCAAGCCTTTTGCGGGAGTGGAACATAACCCAGGAAGAAGCCGCGCGGCGGTTGGGAATGAGCCAGTCCTACTTAGCTAACAAGGTTCGCTTGCTAAAGCTAAGTGCCGAGGAACAAAATGAAATCATCGAGAACAAGCTCACAGAGCGCCATGCCCGGGCGCTGCTGCGGATAGACGATATTGAGGTGCGCAGGCGCATCCTGCGCGTGGTGATTGCCCGGAATCTGAATGTCTCCCAAACGGAGGCGCTGATTGCGGAATCTATCAAACCAAAAGAAATAACGGGCAAGGCCCGCCGAACGTTCGTGGCAAAAGACATCCGCGTATTTATCAACACGATCGACCATGCGGTAGACGTCATGAAGACGGCCGGCATCCAAGCGCACACGGAGAAAAAGGAAACCGAAGACTACATCGAATGCACAGTGCGCATCCCAAAATTAACCCGAGTACAAGTTTAACCCATTCCCTTATTCATTTCCCACAAAGAGAACCCCGGCACACACGCTGGGGTTCTCTTGCTTTGTGCACGGATGTTTCACATGAAACATTGCAAAAAGGACGGAATTGTGGTATGATATAGGGACGGAGTAACATAAGTGAAAGGGGCATTTCATGGGGAAGATCATTTGCGCAGCCAACCAGAAAGGCGGCGTAGGCAAGACGACCACGGCCGTGAATTTGGCGGCGGCGTTAGGAAATATGGAAAAGAAGGTGCTTCTGGCCGACACAGACCCCCAGGGGAACTCGACCAGCGGCGTAGGCGTCGACAAGCGAAATTTGAAATTGAATATGTACGACGTGATGATAAACGGCGCAAAAGCAAAGGATGCCATCGTAGAGACACAATTTAAAGGGCTGTCCATTCTGCCGTCTAATATGGATTTGGCGGCAGCAGAATTGGAATTGGCCGAAATGGAGCACAGAACCAACTGTCTGAAGGATGCAATGGCCAGCGTTCGTGGCGATTATGACTATATCATTATCGACTGTCCGCCTTCGCTGGGACTTATCACTCTCAATGATTTGAATTGTGCGGATACAGTGCTTATCCCTATCCAGTGCGAGTTCTATGCACTGGAAGGGCTTTCCCAGTTGATGAACACAGTGCGCCGGGTGAAGCGGCAATATAATGAACACTTGGATATTGAAGGCGTGTTGCTGACTATGTACGATGGACGCTTAAATTTGACACAGCAGGTCGTGGAGGAAGTAAAAAAATATTTCCCTCGTAAGGTGTTTAAGACGGTCATTCCCAGGGCTGTGCGTTTGTCCGAGGCCCCTGGGTTTGGGCAGCCGGTGTGTTATTATGACAAGAATTCGCGTGGGGCTAAGGCATATGAGGAGCTGGCCCAGGAAATCGTAAAAAGCAAGGTGTAGGAAAGGAGAGGATAAACAAAGATGGCAAGTGCAAAAAAAGGGGGACTAGGCAAGGGATTTGGCGCAATTTTCGAGGAAAACCTGGCGGAGGGCTCTGAGGGGGCTGTGGCTGTAAAGCTCAGCGAAATCGAACCCAACCGCGACCAGCCTCGAAAAGAATTTGACAGCGAGGCCTTATCCGAGCTGGCGGATTCCATCGCTCAGCATGGCGTATTGCAGCCGCTGTTATTGCGGCCTATGATGGACGGCGGTTACCGAATCGTGGCCGGGGAACGCCGCTGGCGTGCGGCCCGGATGGCAGGGCTGTCAGAAGTACCGGCTGTCATACGGGAAATGACCGATGCGGAGGAAATGCTCTTTGCGCTTATTGAAAATTTGCAGCGCGAAGACTTAAGCCCGCTAGAAGAAGCCAGGGGCTATCAAACCCTCATCGACGCACAAGGGTTCACCCAGGAGGAAGTCTCCAAGACGGTGGGAAAATCACGTCCGGCCGTGACGAACTCCCTGCGGCTGCTGAATCTGCCGGAAGACGTACAGCAGATGCTGGAGCGCGGTGAGATTACAGCAGGGCACGCTCGGACATTGCTGAGCTTCAAGACACCCGAAGCCATGCGCCTGGGAGCTGAGAAAGCCAAAGAGGGTGTGTCGGTACGGGAACTGGAAAGCCTTTCCAAGAAGCTGCAAGAGGAGCCGTCCGCTGTAAAGGCGGCACCTCCTCCCAAAAAGAACCAATACTATGAAGAAGCGCAGCTGGCAGTAGGCCAGTGCCTAAACCGCAAAGTAAGGGTAGCCGGAACAAAAAAGAAAGGGCAGCTCACCATTGAGTTTTATGGCGAGGAAGATTTGAAAAACCTGCTGGCCGAGCTAAAATTGCAGGAGCCAGCCGAATAGGAATCAGAGAGGAGAAGAGAAAATGCTTGATATCAAATTGGTGCGTACAGACCCGGAGCGGGTCAAAGAAAATATGCGGAAGAAGTTCCAGGAGGAAAAGCTGCATCTGGTAGACGAAGTGCTGGAGCTGGACGCTGCCTTCCGGGCCTCCAAAGCGCGGGGCGACGAGCTGCGGCAGCAGCGGAATGTCATCAGCAAGGAGATTGGCAAGCTGATGGGCCAGGGCAAAAAGGACGAAGCCGAACAGACCAAGCAGAAAGTACAGGCCATCGCCGGGGAACTGGCTGAGATGGAGCAGAAAGAGGCCGAGATGACCGAAGAAATCCGCAAGAGGATGCTGGTCATACCGAACTTGATTGACGATTCGGTTCCCATTGGCAAGGACGACAGCGAGAACGTAGAGCTGGAAAAATTTGGCGATCCCGTGGTGCCGGACTACGAAATCCCCTACCACACGGACATTATGGAAAAGTTCAGCGGCATCGACCTGGACAGCGCGCGGAAGACCAGCGGCAACGGGTTCTATTATCTCATGGGTGACATCGCGCGTCTGCATTCGGCTGTGCTGTCCTATGCCCGGGACTTTATGATCAGCAAGGGCTTTACCTATTGCGTGCCCCCGTTCATGATTCGCAGCGACGTGGTCACCGGCGTTATGAGCTTTGCCGAGATGGAAAACATGATGTACAAGATTGAAGGGGAAGACCTCTATCTTATCGGCACCAGCGAGCACTCCATGATTGGCAAGTTCATCGACACCATCCTGCCCGAGGACAAGCTGCCCCAGACCCTTACCAGCTACTCCCCCTGCTTCCGCAAAGAGGTAGGCGCTCATGGCATTGAGGAGCGCGGCGTGTACCGTGTGCACCAATTTGAAAAGCAGGAAATGATCGTAGTCTGTAAGCCCGAGGAGAGCATGGACTGGTACCATAAGATGTGGAACTATACGGTCGAGCTGTTCCGCTCCATGGACATCCCTGTCCGCACACTGGAGTGCTGCTCCGGCGACCTGGCCGACCTGAAGGTCAAGAGCGTGGATATTGAAGCCTGGTCGCCCCGCCAGAAGAAGTACTTCGAAGTGGGCAGCTGCTCCAACTTGGGGGACGCCCAAGCCCGGCGTCTGGGCATCCGCATCAAGGGCAAGGACGGCAACTACTTTGCCCACACCCTTAACAACACCGTTGTTACCCCGCCCCGGATGCTTATTGCGTTCCTGGAGAACAACCTGCAGGCCGACGGCAGCGTGAAAATTCCCCAGCCCTTACAGATGTATATGAGCGGCATGACAGAAATACGATAAAAAAGAACCCTCTGCCAGAAACGCAGAGGGTTTTCGTTTATGCCTTGGGCTTGACCGGCAGCCAAATGCCGCTCTCGTAGTCGGGGGAGGAGCAGTCTTCCATGGAGTACCACTCCAGATTCAAATCCAAAGAGAGTTCATATTGGTTGTTGCCAGGAAGCCATTCGGAGAAGACCTTGGTGTTTACCGATTGCAGCGACCCCGGCAGCGGCCCGGCACAGCGGAACTTTGCCCACTGGGACGCAGGCACGTGAACCGTCGTAAGCCCCACCGGGATAGGCCCACCCTGGTAAATACCGGCGATCATATAGAAGAATCGCCCAGGCTCAAAGCCGCCGAAACACACGCCAAACTCGCCTATTTTGTGGTCACAGATAGCTTTCTCTACAGGATTTTGTGGACCATGCTGGAAAAGGGGGGCTTCCATCTCCATAACTTCGTCCCAGAATTTGGGAATGGCCCCATAAGAATTTTCGTGCTCAAATTGGCGGACAAAGCCAATCAAGGTGAAATCGTCCATTTTCTCAATCTTGTAATCCATTTCATTGCCTCCTTGAATTTCGATTTTTACGGTCAGCGGCAGGAAGGGCTTAATGGCCCGGGAGTTGCCCCGCACCTTTGTGGGGGCTACGCCGTGAAAGCGTGTAAAGGCTTTGGTGAAGCTCTCAGGAGTGTCATACCCGTACTTGTAAGCCAGCTCCCCAATAGGCACGTCGCCTTGCAGGGCGTCCAGCGCCGCCAGGTAGAGCCTGCGGCCGCGAAGGTACTCGCCCAGGGTATAGCCGGTCACCATGCGGAACCCATGCTGCAAATAGAAGGGCGACACATGCACACACTCGGCTATGTCCCCCGGCCCGATGTTCTCCAACAGATTGCGTTCCATATAGGCAATGGCCCCGCGCAGGCACTCTGTCCACTCCATGGACACCACGTCCTTTCTATTTTGATTATAGCAAAAGGCGGGTCGCCCCGCCTGTCAATTTGTGCTTTGATTTGTCAATTTTCCGGAGCCGCCTTCTTGTGCCGAAAGGACATCAGGAAGACCAGCGAGCTCAGCAGGTACGTGCAGCCGACCACGATGTAGAAGGGCTTCGCACCAATGGCATCGAACACCACGCCGCCCAGCAGGTTGCCCAAAATCCCCGCAACCGACGACACGGAAGCAAAGAAGGCTTGGGCGCTGGCTTTCAGGTTATCCGGGGCCAGCTCGTAGAGATAGTTCAAATAAGAGCCGATGAACAGGCCGTTGCCCAGCCCAAAGAAGGTACAGCAGAGCAGCATCCCACCCAGGGTGTGGGCAAAGAGACCAAAGCCCAGGCACTCCACCGCCATGAGGACGGGCGCCCCCAATACCAGCACCCGCAGGGGGAACTTCCGGCGCAGGCGCACCATGAACAGCAGGAAGGGAATTTCCATCATAGCGCGCAGGGCCAAGAGAATGCCATAGCGCTGGGAATCCACACCAACCTCGCTCATGAAGAAGGGAATGTAGTTGCCCTCACAGCTGGCAGCAATGTAGAAAATCAAGCCAAAGAAAAGGAAGGAAACATAGGCTTTGTTCTGAAAGAGCTCGCCCAAATTCATCCCGCCTTTTGATTTGCTGCGGGCGGGCTTGGCGTTGGGCTCACGGGCCAGGACGATACAGATAATAGCCGGAATCATCAGCAGGCCGCTGATCCAAAAGGTATTGGGTACGCCCACCATGGGCAAAATGGCCGCAATCAGCACGCTGCCAATAGTAAATAGAAAGGACCCCAGTCCCCGCAGAACGCCAAAGTTTAAGCGGAGCTCGTTGCAGTTGCGCACCAGGAGGTTCTCATTAAAGGTAGCCACGGAGCCGCGGAAGAAGTTAAGGATAGGGATGTAAGCGGTAAGCAGCAGCGGCGTGAAAGAGTACCCCGTGGGGACAAAAGGCACCATAGCATATAAGAAGGAGCCCACAGCCAGGATCAAAATAAGCACTCGGCGCAGGGAGCCAATCTTGTCGCTGACCATGCCCCAAAAGGATACCGCCGCGATCGTAACCGCCGAAGAGATGGCATTGAGCACGCCCAGGTTGGACGCAGTAAAGCCGATGCTTTGCAGATAGACGGTCTGGTAGCAGCCAAAGGACCAGGCGAACCAAAACAGCCCGGTAACGCCCACCAGGATAATGGAATGGCGCATTGCAGGCCCCATGCGGGAAAGGATGCGGTTCATAAAGGAAAGCCTCCCTAAAAATCAAAGTTGACATCTTTGCACAGATTATAGCAAAGGAGGGCTTCTGTCAATGGGTTTTTGAAAAATTTTTTTATTATTTTTTCGGGGTGTGAAAAGCTCTAATAATGTCGAAAAGAGGGCAGAATTTTTTGGCGGCGGCAAAGCAAATTAACGCTTGCAAACAGCAGGCCTAAATGCTATAATCATAAATTAAATACACAGCCATAAGAGGAAAAAAACCGGAATCATGGAGAAAGAGAGAGGTGTGCAAATGCTGAACATGGAGTACAACGAAAAGTTCGCAAAAGAGGGCCTGACTTTTGACGATGTGCTGCTCATCCCGGCGGAGTCGCACGTGCTGCCCAGCGAGGTGGATTTTACCACCCAGCTGACCCGCACCATCAAGCTCAACGCCCCGATTTTGACGGCGGCAATGGACACGGTGACGGAATCGGACATGGCCATCGCCATCGCCCGGGAAGGCGGCGTGGGCATCATCCACAAGAACATGGGCATCGAAGACCAGGCCGACCAGGTAGACCGGGTGAAGCGCTCGGAAAACGGCGTCATCGCAAACCCCTTCTTCCTTTCCCCGGACAACCTGGTGCGGGAAGCTGACGAGATCATGGGCAACTTCCGTATTTCCGGCGTGCCCATCGTAGAGGACGGCAAGCTGGTAGGCATCATTACCAACCGGGATATGCGCTTTATGGAGGATAGCGATTTTGACCAGCCGGTCAAGAACGTCATGACCAAGGGCAAGCTGGTAACGGCCCCCGTGGGCACCACCTTGAAGCAGGCCCAGGAGATCCTGCGGGAGCACCGCATTGAGAAGCTGCCGCTGGTAGACGATAATATGCGCCTGAAGGGCCTTATTACCATTAAGGATATCGAAAAGGCTGTGCGGTATCCCAACTCCGCCCGTGACGCCAGCGGACGCCTGCTGTGCGGAGCAGCCATCGGCGCCACTCAGGACGTGCTGGAGCGCGTAGCAGCCCTCATCGAGGCCCAGGTGGATTTGGTAGTGCTGGACTCTGCCCACGGCCACAACAGCGGCGTTATCCAGGCCGTTAACAAGGTGAAGAAGGCTTACCCGAACCTGCAGGTCATTGCAGGCAACATTGCCACGGCCGAGGGCGCAAAGGCCCTTATCGACGCCGGTGCGGACTGCGTAAAGGTAGGTATCGGCCCTGGCTCCATCTGCACCACCCGCGTGGTGGCCGGCATTGGCGTGCCGCAGATCACGGCCATCTTTGACGCAGCCACCGAGGCCAGCAAGCATGGCATCCCGGTCATTGCGGACGGCGGCATCAAATACAGCGGCGACCTGGTAAAGGCCTTGGCGGCTGGCGGCGCGGCAGTCATGCTGGGGTCCATGGTGGCCGGATGTAAGGAAGCCCCCGGCGAGTACGAGCTCTACCAGGGCCGGCAGTTCAAGGTCTATCGTGGCATGGGCAGTCTGGGCGCTATGGGCAAGGGCAGCAGCGACCGCTACTTCCAGGGCGAGCAGAAGAAGTTCGTGCCCGAGGGCGTGGAAGGCCGCGTGCCTTACAAGGGGCCCCTGGCCGACACCGTCTTCCAGCTGCTGGGCGGCCTGCGCTCCGGCATGGGGTATACTGGGTGCGCAAATATCCAGGAACTGCACGACAAAGCGCAGTTTGTGCGCATCACTGGGGCCGGACTTAAGGAGAGCCATCCCCACGACATCCAGATCACCAAAGAAGCGCCCAACTACTCTTTTAACCCGTAATCACAAAAAAACCAGAAAATAACTGAAAAACCCCTTGACAAACACCGGGCCTTGTATTATAATGAATAGCGCCTTGAGCTTCTAGTTTAAGGCGCATATGTGGCGGCATAGCTCAGCTGGCTAGAGCATTCGGTTCATACC
>CANTDZ010000061.1 GCA_947652665.1 uncultured Clostridia bacterium | reverse complement strand
AGTAAAACAGCCTGGTCACGACATAGCGTTCGTCCTCAAAAACATCCTCGCTTGCGGCAGTTTGGTGCTCGAATTCTGAAAAGGAAAGGGGCTTCCCCTTGCGGGCCCAGCGCACATACTGCTGATAAATGTCCTGAATCGAGCTCTTTTTCCGGGCCTGCTTTTTCGCCGCGACGGATTGTATGTAACTGCCTGCCGTATAGATAAAATCTTTGGCAGACGGGCTTTCCGAAAGGTGGCAGCCATAAAGCTCGTCAAGGAGCGCGTGATTTTCTTCCCGATTGTACAAAGCCTCCACAGCCCTGGCCAGCGTGCGCTGGATCGACTGCACGTTAGGTTTCTGAGCGGGGCCGGCAAGCATTTGGCAAAAAGCCTTGAAGGTCGGATAGGGCTGGGGAAGGGCGGCGGCTTGCTGTAGGGCCAGGCTTAATAATTGATACTCCGCTGTGCCTCGGCGCATGACGAAACGCGAGGCGATTTCTTTTGCAATGTTTTTGGCTATCATATAAATCGATCCTTTCATAAAAGAAATTTTCATCGATTTTATAATAGCTTACTAAAAGGTGGAATTGCGTGTTTTAGACTAAAATTTTCAGCACAGTAGCAGACTTAGGAGATAAATTATCAAAACGTGCACATTGTGACGCATCTTAAAGCGTAAAATGAAAAACGGCTGGTTGCGTCCAGAAGGGACGGCCAGCCGTTTTTCTTATTCAGTTGAAGGCGGGGCCTTGTCCAACGCCCCTAAAAGCTTCTCTAAGTCTACTGGCTTCATCACCAGGTCATCCATCCCCGCGTCTTTCGCCTGCGACACATCCTCCTGGAAAGCATTGGCTGTCACCGCGACAATGGGTATGTGCCGCAGGTCCTCCCGTCCGGAAGCCCGAATCGCCCGGGCCGCCCCGTACCCATCCATCACCGGCATCTGCAAGTCCATAAAAACGGCATCATAATAGCCCGGCGAGTTCTTCTGGGCCATAGCCACGGCTTCCGCGCCATTTTCAGCGGTTTCCACCAGGACCCCGGCCTTCGTCAGCATTTTTTCCACAATGACCCGGTTTATCTCAATGTCCTCGGCCAGCAAGACCCGGGCTCCCGCATGGCGCGTAAGGGATGCCGGTTCCGGGGGAGTGGCCTTTTCGGGCAGGGCCAGGCTGGGCCCGGCATCCTCCGGCAGCTTGAAGAAAGCGTGTACGGTAAATTTCGAGCCATGCCCCGGCTCGCTCTCCAGCAGGATGTCCCCGCCCATCAGCTTCACGATGGTCTGGGCAATGGGGAGCCCTAAGCCCGTCCCCAAATCATCCCGGACGGATTCCCCGCGCACAAAGGGCTCAAAAATCTTGGGCTGGAAGGACGGCTCAATGCCCGGCCCCGTGTCTTCCACCACGAATTCGTAATAACCGCTTTTCAGCGCCCGGGAAGGCATCTCCCGTGCCCTAAAGGTGACCGTCCCGCCAGCAGGCGTGTATTTCACCGCGTTGTCCAAAAGATTGCGCAGCACCTGCTGGAAACGCGCCCCGTCGCCCAGCACCGACCTATGGGCCAAGGGGGCGATGTTCGCGTGCAGCTGCAGGCCCTTTTTCCCGGCGGCGCTCCGGGCCTCCTCCAAGGCCAGCCCGGTTTCGTCTGCCAGGTCGAACCGGGCTTCCTCCAGCACCATGCCGCCGCTTTCAATTTTGGCCATGTCCAGAACCTCGTTGATAAGGCTGAGCAGCTGCCGTCCCGAGGCGTCGATCTTTTCCAGGCACTCCCGCACCTGCTTCGGGTCGTCCAGATGGGAAAGGGCAATGGAGGCCATGCCTAAAACCGCGTTCATGGGGGTGCGCATATCGTGGCTCATGCGGGCCAGGAAATCGCTTTTGGTCCGGCTCAGATCCTCCGCCGTGTGGAAAGCGTCCTGCAAAGTCTGCTGGATGGCGTCCTTCTGGCGCTGCAGGGCGGTCACGTCCTGGATGGCGAAGATCAGCGATACCGGCACGCCGTCCTTCTCTCGCAAGGCCAGCACCGAGGTGTTCTCCCAACATTCCCCCTCCCACTGGATGCGGTACTCGTACTGGAAATACGGGGCCCCGGCCCCCAGCTCCGCTTGAATCTCTTTTAGGGTGGGCGGCTCCTCCGTCCGGTCACGCAGATAACGGGCAGACATATAGCTTTCCAGCGATGCCACGTCCCCCCGAGTACCTAGGTTGGGAGGGGCGCCTTTCAGGTATTCGTAGCGCTGCCGGTCGGGCTCGATGATCACAAGCCTGGAAAACAGCGGCACCAAGCCCTCCACAATGCCGCCCAGCCGGGCCTTCTCCGAGGTCAGCTGCCGCCGTTTGCGCAGGTTCGTCACAATCAGGTACGCCGCATAGATCAGGAAAATTGCCACCAGCCGCAGCTCCAGCTTGATGCCCGTGCCGTTGGCGTTTGCCTCCATCTGCCGGGTGACCGCGTAGGGGAAGGTCTGCACCAGCATCCAGTCGCCGCCAATGGGGGCCACGGAAACGCTGATGTCCCCCGAAGCCCCCTGGGTCACGCAGGAAAAGGTATCGCGGGAAGCAAACGCCTCCTGAATCATCGCCGCGACCACCTTGTCCTGCGCCAGCCCGTCCAGCAGGCTGTCCACAGAGCCCTTGTAGCCGTAGGAGGAAATGACGGTGCCATCCGCCATGCAGATAAGGCTTTTAGCGTCCGCGCCGAAAAACTTTACGGAAATGGCCTTGCGCAGGCTCTCCTCCCGGAACATCCCGTTGAGCACGCCGATGATCTCCCCCTGATAGCGCACAGGGGCGTAAAAGTTGACCAGGGTCTCCTTGGTGATGCGGGAGTTATAGATCACATGGTAGCCCGTCTCGCCCTGGATGCCCCGCAGGTAATTGTTGCGGTCGGTGGAATCGGAGGTCACCCCGTCGGCATTGTGGTTAAGGCCGTCGGCGTCGATGAATTCCACATAGTCAAAGACGGAGGTCTCCTGCAAGAGCTTCAAAAAATCCGTGCTAATCCATGGCTCGGTAATGGTTTCGGCCACGGTGATGGACAGAAGGTTCAGGGTGGTGGCCCTGGCCTCCAGCATATCCTCTACCCGGCTGGCCGCTTGGGTGGCGGCGTCGTGGGCATACTGCTGGTTTTGGCCGAATATCCGCTCCCGGTTCTCCCGGGCAAAGGAAAAGAACGAGGCCACAGCAGCGCAAAGCAGCACCACCACCAGACAATAATGCCCCCAATGGGCCCGGCGTAGGGCTGTTTTTTTAATACCCTTATTCACCCGAACACACCCCCTTCATCTCTTACATTATTATATCAGAAAGGGGATGGGTTGGCAAGCGCTGTGCACGAAACTCATATATTCAGCAATACCAAGGCGGCCAGAATCAACAGCAACGCGCCTCTTTTCCGCCCGGTGAGCTTTTCCCCAAAGGCCAGCACGCTGATTGCGGTAACCACGATGATAGTGCCAACGCTGAACACCGGATAGGTAATGACCGCAGGGACGGTTCCCAGCGCAGCCAGTAAAAAACGGGCGGAAAAGTAATTGGGTACGCCGACCAGAAGGCCGCAGAGGATGTCCGGTAGCGCGGCCTTTTCTTTTTTTACCCGCGCCATGACAAAAGACAGCAGCATGGCAGCAAGGAATGTAATAAGGAGATAATGGTTTTTGAATAAGGCATCGCCGGTTTTGTCGTAAACATTGGCCATCATATCACAAATCCCGCTGCCAAAAAGCAGGATAAGAAGCCAATGCCTTTTGCCGCCTTTATCTGGTTCCCCTTTTTCTACGTTGATGAGGACCACCGCCGCAGCCGCAATGGCCACCCCGGCAAATTTTACCCAGCCCAGCTTTTCGTGAAAAAACGCTACAGCCGCCAGTACCGGTATCAAGACGCCGCCCAATTTCATAGCGGCGCTGGACAGGATAACGCCGTTGAGGCGGATGTTCTTTTCAAACAAGGCCAGGCTGGCCAGATACAAGAACCCGCTTATGGCCCCCAGCACGGCAGCCCAGGCCATGCCGCCGGTAAAGGCAAAAGACTGAAGGCCTCCTGTATAGAACAACGATATGAACAGGCATATGGCGTAGTTGGCTGTGAACATCACCATCTTGCTATGGACATACTTCTCGCTCAGACGCATACACACAGAAACCAAAGCGCTGCTGATAATGGCTAAAAGCAAATAGGACATTTTTCATAATCCCCCTTACACGATGCTGGTATCAGTATACCATAACAGGAAGGGAAATGCTAGATGCTGCGTTTTGGGAACCGCCGATGGGGCCAACTGGTATACACAAAGCAGGAAGGCGTTAAACTATAAAAAGTTATAAGAATTCACCTGGCATTTTGCCGGCGTTTATGTTACAATATTTGTAATCGATTTTTTACTTTTTGCGAGGTATCAAAGTACTATGAAAATCATGCTGCTCACCGCCGCCACCGGAGGCGGCCATATACGCACGGCCAACGCCGTGGAACAGTACATCCGAGACAACA
Source organism: uncultured Clostridia bacterium (assembly GCA_947652665.1). Lineage (GTDB taxonomy): Bacteria > Bacillota > Clostridia > Oscillospirales > Acutalibacteraceae > Acutalibacter. The sequence goes on along the minus strand of CANTDZ010000061.1, from coordinate 10,204 downwards.
CCGACTACGACGTGGTGACCGTGGACGCCCTGAAGGCCGTTGGCCGCCTGCTGGACAAGACCGTCTGCGACAGCTATCTGTTCATGGCCAAGAAGGCCCCGGCCCTTTTTGGGCGGCTTTATAAGGACACGAATAAGCACAATCGTTTCTCCGACCTGGTGCCCAAGCTCAGCGGTCTTTTTAGCAATCTCCTTTTCCCGGCCATCGATGGCTATAAGCCCGACGCCATCATTACCACCCATCCCTTCGCCACGGAAATGGCCGCGGCCCTCAAGGCAGACGGCTTGGTGGACGCGCCGCTCATCTGCATCATCACCGACTACGGAGCCCACCGGGCCTACATCGCCGACGCTGTAGACGCGTATGTGGTGGCAGGAAGCCATATGCTCCCCGAGCTGGAAGCCTTTGGCGTGCCGGAGGAGAAGGTGTACCCCTTTGGCATCCCGGTCCACGGGGTGTTCTTCGACCAGGGTGACCAGGCCATGCTCCTGCGCCAGATCAGCCTGGACCCGGAGCTGCCCACCCTGCTTTTCATGGCGGGGAGCTTTGGCGTGTCCAACATCATCAAGCTCTACCGGGAACTGGCCGCTACCCAGGTGCCCATGCAGATTATCGTGATTACCGGCCGCAACAAGAAGCTCTATGAGGCCTTCGAGAAGGAGATCGCCCAAAACCCGGCGGTGCCCACCCGCCTGCTCTACTTTACCGACGAGGTGGAAAAATATATGCAGGCCGCCGACCTGCTGGTCACCAAGCCCGGCGGCCTTACGGTCTCCGAGGCCCTGGCCTGCAACCTGCCCATGGCCGTGTTCGATGCCATTCCCGGCCAGGAGGAGGACAACGCCAATTTCCTCCTGACCCACGATATGTGCGTGCGCATCCGCAAGGACGGCGATTTTGCCGCTGAAATCTCCGGGCTCCTACAGGAGAAGAAGCATTTGCAGGCCATGCGCGAAAACTGCAAGGAGTTCGACAAATCCCAGTCCATCCCGAACCTGCTGGCCCTTATCGGCCGCCTGACCGCCCGGCAGGAGGAATCCTGATGCCCTTTACGACTGCGGATTACCAAGCCCTGCTGGCCGAGCTGGAGGCTTTGAGCGACGGCAAATATAAAAAGTTCCACGAGGGGCTCATCCCGGGAAAAGCCATGTCCTACGGGGTGCGGGTGCCGGCCATGCGGGCCATCGCCAAGCGCCTTGTGAAGGAAGACCCGGCGGGATTCCTAGCCGTCAGCGTGCCGGGCTCTTATGAGGAAACCATGATCCGGGGGCTCGTTATCGCGTCTATGCCGCTGGCTATGGAGGAGCGCCTGCCTCTGGTGCAGGACTTCCTCCCCCTGATGGACAACTGGGCCGTGTGCGACGTGTTCTGCGGCACCTTCAAGCTGAAAAAGCCGGAAGACCGGGAAGCCATGTGGCAGTTCCTCCTGCCGCTGTTTTCATCGGCAGAAGAATTTACGGCGCGCTTTGCCGTGGTGATGTTTTTAAGCCACTACGTCACCGAAGACAAGGTGGGGGAGGGCCTGGCCCTTCTGGAAGCCATGGGGCAGCCCGACTATTATGTACGCATGGCGGTGGCTTGGGCGGTGTCGGTGTGCTACGTGAAGTTCCCGGCGCCTACGCTTGACCTGCTTCGGCGGCAGGTGCTGCCCAAGTTCACCCAGAACAAAAGCATCCAAAAGATACGGGAATCCTACCGCGTGCCGCAGGAGGACAAGCAGATGCTGCTGCAATATAAGCTGCCATAAATTATGTAAGCGAGCGCCCTTCGCGGCGCTCAAATCATTTAGGATTCGTCTTCGCTGGAGCTGTCCATATCGCTTTCCACAGCGCTTTCGGGGCGGCTGCTGGCGTCCAGGCCGGAGCTTGCGTCCGAACTTGCGCTCGAGCTGCTGGAGCTGTTGGAGCTTGCCGGGCTGTCCGGGTCCAAAGCATCCTCTACATCCGACCCAACCTTACTGGCCGTGCTGCTGATGGCGCTGCTGGCCTTGGAGACGGTGCTGGAAACACTGCCGCTGGCAGACCCGCGGCAGGCGGTCAGCCCGGAGGCGAGCATGGCGGATAAGGCGAGTATAGCAAACAATCTTTTCATAAATAATGACCCTTTCTGCAAAATATTTAGAAACGGTCTTATTCTGCCCGTGCAGGCCGCGCAAAATACTGGACGGGAAATTTTTTTAATATTGATAGAATACTTTAAGAATATTGTAAGGACGTGACATTATTATGATATATACAGTGACCCTGAACCCCGCCCTTGACCTGACGGCTTCCTGCGCCCCCCTGGCTCCCGGCGGCGTGAACCGCTACAGCCAAGCCCCCTTCCTGGCTGGCGGCAAAGGCGTGAACGTCACCCGCCTGCTCACCTCGCTGGGGCTGGAGAACCGCGCGCTGGGCATCACGGCCGGATTTACGGGGGAGGAGGTCCAGCGCCAGCTGCGGGAAAGCGGCTGCGATGCGGATTTCCTCCATCTGCCTGAGGGCTGTACGCGCATCAACCTAAAGCTGCGCGGGGGAGAGGGCGTCACCGAGCTCAATGGGGAAGGCCCCTCGGTGCCCCTTTCCGCTTTGGACGCGCTGGCGGAAAAGTGCGCGTCCCTGGGCCCGGGCGATTTCCTGGTGCTGTCCGGGAGCCTTCCGGCCTCCCTGCCGGCAGACGCCTACGCAAGGATTTTATCAAAAATCCCCCAAGGCGTGCAGGCTGTAGTCGACACCACCGGCGAGGCCCTTCGGGAAGCCCTGGCTTACCGGCCGTTCCTGGTCAAGCCCAACGTGCAGGAGCTGTCGGAGTTTTTTGGCGCGGAGATCGCCACGGCCGCCCAGGCCGCCGACTATGCCAGTGAGCTCCAACGCCTGGGCGCACAGAACGTGGCCGTGTCCATGGGCGAAAAGGGCGCGCTCCTGGCCGACGGGGCCGGGCGGAGGCTGTTCTGCCGGGCGGCTCAGGGCGAAGCCGTCTCGGCCGTGGGGGCGGGGGATTCCCTGGTAGCCGGGTTCCTCTATGGCTGGAACCTCCACGGCACCGGGGAGGGCGCCCTGCACTGGGGCGTCGCCGCCGGATGCGCCACGGCTTTCACAGAAGGCATCGCTGCCGGGGACGACGTAAAGCGCCTTTACCCCCAGGTGGGCAACCCCTACCCGGTGTGAGATTATAATTGAAGGTTGACATACGCCCCATTTCCACGTAAAATAAAGTTGGGAAGAATCCACAAAGAAAGGGCTGCGCATATGGACCGATATGGAAACAAGCCAATCGAGGAGGAGTACCGCTCCTCCCAGGTATATAAGAAGCTCACCGGGGCCGGAGCCGGAAAGCTGGCCGAGGGCATCGGCCGCGCCGCCGCCGGGCTGGACGGGGCCATAAACGGCTTCGCAGCCGGTATGAAGGCCGGCAGCGGCCACCCTTATGCCAGCAGTCCCCGGCCCCAGGCCCCGCCCCCTACCAACAAGGTGCCGCCGGGGTACCGCCAGCAGCAGGCCTATAAACAGGGCACGCCGCCTCCGCCTACCAATAAAGTGCCCCCCCAGTATAAAGCCCGCACCTGGCAGACTTCTTCGCAGGCGTCCCAGCGCCCCCGCCCCGCGCCCCAGCCGGCCCGCAGGCCCCAAGGGGTCACCCCGGCTCCCGCGCCGAAGATGCCCCCCATGAAGGTCGTGCGCCGGGGCAGCCCGGCCAAGTTTTATATTACCGGTGCGGCGGCCCTGCTTTATTCGCAGATGTTCCCCCTGTACAATATGGTGCATTTTGGGGTGTTTGCACTGGTTTTGGTGCTGATATTTTTAGGCTCTGCCGCGCTTTTCAAGGGCAAAAAGGAGTTCGTCCCTATCGAACCCGAGAAACCCGCTGAGCCCGTAAAGCCTAAGGAGGAGCCCAAGCCCTCCCGCACAGGCAACCCCGAGGTGGATAAGATCATCGACGAGGGCAACGAGTACCTGAAAAAGCTCCGGGCCGCCAACGACGCCATCCCCGACGAGGCCCTCTCCGAGTGCATCGACCGCATGGAGCGCGCCTCGGCCGACATTTTTGCCTATATCGCCGACCACCCCGGCAAGGCCCCGCAGATCCGCAAATTCATGAACTACTACCTGCCCACTACCTTAAAGCTGCTGGGCAGCTATGAGCGCCTGTCCCGGCAGTCGGTAAAGGGGGAGAACATCACCTCCACCATGTTCAACATTGCCGGGATGATGCACACCGTGGCCGACGCTTTCGAGAAGCAGCTGGATGCGCTTTTCACCGACGAGGCCATGGATATTTCGGCGGACATCACCGTATTCGAAACCATGCTGGAACAGGAGGGCTTTGTAGAAGACAAGACGAAGCCCCAGCTTTGACATAAATTTTTGAGGAGGGACCGCACATGGAAAACGAAATGAAATTGACCTTAGAGCAGGAGGCCCCTGCCATCCCCACCCTGACCCTGGACCCGGAAGCCGCTGCCGAGCCGCCCCAAGCGGCTGTCCAGCCGGAAGAGCCCGTGGTGCAGGAGGTACAGCTGTCGCCGGAGGAGCAGAAGATTGTCGATGAGTTTTCGGAGAAGATCGACCTGCAGAACAGCACCATGGTGCTGCAGTACGGCGCGGCGGCCCAGAAGAAGATCGCCTCGTTCTCCGACACGGCGCTGAACAACGTGCGCACCAAGGACCTGGGCGAGGTAGGCGACCAGATTTCCAGCCTGGTGGTGGAGCTCAAGGGCTTTGACATCGACGAGGAGGAAAAGAAGGGGTTCTTCGGGCGCTTTAAGAACGCCGGCAACAAGATTACCGCCATGAAGGCCCGGTACGATTCGGCAGAGGTGAACGTCAATAAGATCGCCTCGGCCCTGGAGGCCCACCAGGTACAGCTGATGAAGGACATCGTCATGCTGGACAAGCTGTACGACATGAACCTCAACTACCACAAGGAGCTTTCCATGTATATCATCGCCGGCAAAAAGAAGCTGGCAAAAGAGCGTGCTACCACCCTGGTGGAGATGCAGAATAAGGCCCAGCGTTCCGGCCTGGCGGAGGACGCCCAGGCGGCCAACGATTTCGCCCAGCAGTGCGACAACTTCGAAAAGAAGCTGCACGATTTGGAGCTGACCCGCATGGTAAGCGTGCAGATGTCTCCCCAGATCCGCCTGGTGCAGAACAACGACAAGCTCATGACCGACAAAATCCAGTCTACGCTGGTGAACACCATCCCCCTGTGGAAGAGCCAGATGGTGCTGGCCCTGGGCGTGGCCCATTCGGCCCAGGCGGTGAAGGCCCAGAGGGAAGTCACCGACATGACAAACGAGCTGCTGCGCAAGAACGCCGAGAAGCTCAAGATGAGCACCATCGAAACGGCCCGGGAGACCGAGCGCGGCGTGGTGGACATGGAGACCCTGCGCTACACCAACCAGTCGCTGATACAGACCCTGGACGAGGTGGTAAAAATACAGGACGAAGGCCGCCAGAAGCGCCGGGCCGCCGAGGCGGAGATCGGGCGTTTGGAGGGCGAGCTCAAGCAGAAGCTTTTGGATATCCACACCTGATTTATGCGGGACGAATTGATGCAAAAGCTGCGCCGGATTACGCCGGAGGAGGAACGCCTCCTGGCAGGCGGCCAGCTGGAGCGCGACCTGTACACCTCCCGGCAGGAGTTCACCGTGGACAGCGAAAAGCTGCTGGCCCGGGGGAAGCTCATTGCGGTGCGGCCCCACACCCGGTTTGTGGATTTCCCGGCCCACAGCCACAATTACATTGAGATTTTATATATGTGCGCCGGCCAGACCGTACACACCCTGGGCGACGGCCCTCCGCTGACCCTGCGGGCCGGGGAGCTGCTGTTCCTCAACCAGCGGGCCCGCCACGGGGTAGCCCGGGCTGGGGAGGGCGATGTGGGCGTAAACTTCATCGTCCTGCCGCCTTTTTTCGACTACGCCCTGGAACTCATCGGCACGGACAACGTGCTGGGAAATTTTTTGCTGGGCGGCCTTAAGCGCGGGGGAGGGGAGATCAGCTCCCTGCACTTCAAGGTGGCCGGGGCGCAGCAGGTGCAGAACCTGGTGGAGAACCTCCTGTGGAGCCTGGTGGAAAGATGCCCCAATTCCCGGCGCATCACCCAGGCGACCATGGGCCTGCTGCTTTTGCAGCTTTTAAACCACGTGGACGAGCTGTCCTCCCGGGGCGGGATGCCTGGGGGCATGGTGCTGGCGGCCCTGCGGGAGATCGAGGAGAACTACCGGGAGGCCGACCTGACCCGTCTGGCCCAGGAGATGCATGTGTCGCTCCCTTATTTGAGCTCGGCGGTGCACCAGGCTACGGGGCACACCTTCAAGGACCTGCTGCGGGAAAAGCGGCTTGCGAAGGCCGTCCAGCTTCTGCGGGAGACGAAGCTGCCCGTGGAGGACATCATCGCCGCGGTGGGGTATGAAAACACCAGCTATTTTTACCGGCGCTTCCGGGAAGCCTACGGGGTGTCGCCTAAAGAATACAGGAGCAAGGACGTGTGAGCTTGGAGAATGCGTCCTTGCTTTTTTTAACGAAAGTGACAAATGCTATTGCTATTTTTATGAGTTTATATTAAAATAAAGGATGAGAAACTTTGCCCTGAAAAGAAGGTGTGCTTTTGTGTCCAGCTCGAATAAACAAAAGATCCTCATCGTAGACGACTCGGAAATGAACCGTTCCATCCTGGTGGATATGCTGGAAGGGGAGTACGACACCCTGGAGGCAGAGGACGGCCTGCAGGCTATTGGCATCCTGCAAAACCACAGCATTGAAATTTCCCTGGTGCTGCTGGATATCGTCATGCCCAAAATGGACGGCTTCGGGGTGCTGGAGGTCATGCAGCGCCGCCACTGGATTGAGACCGTGCCGGTCATTATGATTTCGGCGGAAAACCGCTCGTCGCGCATTGACCAGGCCTATGAAATGGGCATTACCGATTTCATCAGCCGGCCCTTTGACGCCCAGATTGTCCACCGGCGCGTGAAGAACACGCTTCTGCTCTATGCCAAGCAGAAGGACCTGGAGGCCCTGGTGGCCGAGCAGATTTACGAAAAGCAGCAGAACAGCGCGCTGATGGTCGACATCCTCAGCCACATCGTCGAGTTTCGAAACGGCGAAAGCGGCCTGCACGTGCTGCACGTGCGCACGCTCACCGAGCTACTGCTGCGCCGCCTGGTGGAGAAGACCGATAAATATGATATCAGCAAAGAGGACATCGGCATTATGAGCATGGCCTCGTCCCTGCACGATATCGGCAAGATCTCCATCGACGAGAAGATCCTCAACAAGCCTGGCAAGCTGACAAACGAAGAATTCGCCATCATGAAGACCCACTCGGCCATTGGCGCGCAGATGCTGGAAAGCCTCAACGTGTACCATGGCGAGAAGGTCGTGAAGATGGCCTACGATATCTGCCGCTGGCATCACGAACGCTACGACGGCCGCGGCTATCCGGACGGGCTCAAGGGGGACGAAATCCCCATCTCCGCCCAGACCGTGGCCCTGGCCGACGTCTACGACGCCCTGACCAGCAAGCGCGTCTACAAGCCAGCCTTTTCCCATGAGAAGGCCGTGGAAATGATCGTAAACGGCGAGTGCGGGACCTTCAACCCCCTCCTGCTGTCCTGCCTGCAGGATATCTCCGAGAACATCGCCGAGGAAATGGCCCCCAAGGAGTTTGTGGGCCCCAGCAAGGCCGAGATTACCGACCTGATCCAGAACTTCTCCCAGCACCGGGAGCTCAGTGCGTCCAACCGCACCCTGCAGCTTTTGGAGCATGAGCGCATGAAGTACAGCTTCTTTGCGGCCATGAGCAAGGAAATCCAGTTTGAATATACCATCACGCCCTCCATGGTCACCCTCAATTCCTGGGGCGCCAAGTGGCTGGGCGTGGAGGAAATCGTCATGGACCCCTTCCACAACGAGACGATTCTGTCCCTCTTGGACCCCCGGGATTGGCAGACCGTGTTCGACCAGCTGGAGGGCACCACGCCGGAACGCCCCAACGTGGTCTACGAGTGCCGCCTGTCCTACAAGGGCAAGTGGCGGTGGTTCCGGTTCATCCTGCAGACGGTGTGGGAGGGCGAGGAGCCGGCCCACATGACCGGCACTATCGGCAAGGCCGTGGACATCCACGATATGCGCACGAACCTGGAGTCTTTGGAACGCATGGCTTCCTATGACGGCCTGACCGACCTTTTGAACCTGACCAGCGCCCGCAAGCAGATCGAGGCCCGCATGAAGGCCCATCCGGACAGCCGTTATGCCCTGGCCTTCTTCGACCTGGACCACTTCAAAGACGCCAACAATACCTACGGCCACGCCTTTGGCAACCAGGTTCTGGCCCATGTGGCGGAGCTTCTGCGGCAGAACGTCCGCGGGGCGGATATAGCGGCCCGGGTGGGCGGCGACGAGTTCATCATCTTCCTGGAGTACCACCAGGAGCTGGAGGCCATCATCCGCCGCGTTTACCGCTCCATCAGCGGCGGCGATTTCCAGGGCTTTACCGTGTCCATGAGCATGGGCGTGGCCACCACCGAGGTGGTCGAGCCCGTCTTCACCGACCTGCTGAAAGCCGCCGACCAGGCCCTCTATGCCGTCAAACAGTCGGGCCGGGGGCGCTTCCAGTTTTACGACCCCTCCCTGCGCAGCCTGAAGCCTACCGGCGGCAGCTATGCCGATCAATCCATCAGTCCTATCGAGAGCCAGGAGGATGGGGAAGATACTGTCAAAAAGAAGCATAATTGATTTTGAGAGGAGAATTTTCCATGACACTGCAAGAATTATACGAGGTTATCGGCGGCGACTACCAAGAGGTGCGGGGGCGCCTGCCCAGCGACAAGTTCATCCAGAAATTCGTGCTGAAGTTCCTGGACGACAAAAGCTATGAGCTGCTTCTCAGCTCTTTGGAGCAGGGCAACGGCGAGGAGGCCTTCCGGGCGGCGCACACCATCAAGGGCATGTGCCAGAACCTGGGCTTCACCACGCTGATGGCCTCCAGCACCGAGCTGACGGAATCCCTGCGGAACGGCCTCACCCCCGAGTCCGGGCCCCTGGCCGAGCAGGTGAAGCAGGATTATGAGAGGACCGTCGCGGCCATCCGCAGCTTCCAGGAGGGGCTGGCCACATGAAAAACAACACAATGCAGTTGAAGGTCAGCTTGGCCTTGGTGGTGTTGCTGTGTGTCGTCATCTTTACCTTTTTAGCCTATTATATGAATGTCCAGAGCTCGGCTACCATCAGCGAGATCGGCACCATTTATATGTCCGGCCTCAATGAACGCATATCCAAGCATTTTGAGACGACGATTGATTTTAACCTCTCCCAAATCGAGGATATCATTTCCACCTACCCGCCCCAAAGCGCGGATTACGACACCCTGGCCGAGCACATGGGCGCCAACGCCCGGGAGCGCGGCTTTGCGAGCCTGGCCCTCTATGCGACGGACGGGTCCTTTGAAATGCTTACAGGCGACCGGGTGCAGGTGACGGACCCGGAGCCCTTCCTGAACTCGCTGCGGTCGGACAAGAAAAAGGTGGCCGTGGGCACGGACGTGGACGGGGAGAACATTGTGCTCATCGGCGTGCACAGCGAGTACGCCATGGAAAACGGGGGCAGAAGCATCGCCCTGGTGGCCAGCGTGCCGGTGGATTATTTCAAGCGGATTCTGGCCCTGGATACCAGCGAAAACTCCCTGGTCTACTCCCACGTCATCCGTAAGGACGGCTCTTTTGTCATCCACAGCTCGGACGCCTACCGGGGCAATTACTTCGACCGCCTGATGGCTCTTTATGAGGGCGAGAATCCGGAGGAGGCCGAGCAGCATATTCAAGAGCTCTACGACGCCATGCACAAAAACGAGCCCTATTCCGCCGTGTACCATCTGCCCGGCGAGCGCCGCCACCTCTACTGCACGTCGCTGCCTAATTCGGAGTGGTACTTGGTCACCGCCATGCCCTATGGCGCGCTGGACGAAGCGGTCAGCGGCCTGGGCGCCCAGTGGACCGGCCTGGCGCTGGGCTGCTGTATGCTCATTGTTGTGGCGCTGATGCTGGTGTTTGTGCGGTATTTCCGCCTGTTGCACAAGCAGATGCGGGATATCGAGGTGGCCCGGGAACAGGCGGAATCCGCCCAGAAAACGGCCGAGCACGCCAACAAGGCCAAGAGCGAGTTCCTCTCCAACATGAGCCACGATATCCGCACGCCCATGAACGCCATTGTGGGCATGACGG
>CANTDZ010000060.1 GCA_947652665.1 uncultured Clostridia bacterium | reverse complement strand
CGGGCCTGCAAGGTGACCGTGCCGGACAGCCAGCTGTCCCTGGCCATTGGCAACAAGGGGCAGAACGCGAGGCTTGCGGCAAAGCTGACGGGCTGGAAGATCGATATCAAGCCGGAAAGCGGGTTTTACGGCGAAGAAGGGTAAGGAGGGCTTATGAGGCAGAAGAAAGTCCCCCTGCGGATGTGCACGGGCTGCGGGGAAATGAAACCGAAGAAGGACCTGGTGCGGGTGGTACGCGGGCCGGAGGGCACGGATATCTCCCTGGACCTTACGGGAAAAAAGCCCGGCCGGGGGGCGTACATCTGCCGAAGCCTGGACTGCCTGAAAGCCGCCCGGAAGGCCCGGCGTTTGGAAAGGGCGTTTTCCTGTAAGATCCCCGACGAGGTCTATGAGCAAATGGAAAAGGAGATGGGGGCCGATGGCGGATAAGGTACTCTCGCTGCTGGGGCTGGCCCGACGGGCCGGGAAGGTTTTGGCCGGGTTCGACCTGTGCGCCGGGGCCGCCCGGGACGGGAAGGCGAAGCTCCTTTTGGCAGCGGAGGATATTTCCGACAAGACATATAAGAATTTACGGTATGAAGCGGAAAGGGCGGGAGTACCATGCGCCCGGGTACAGGCTCCCATGGCGGAACTGGGGAGGGCCTGCGGGGTCAAGGCCGGCGTGCTGGCGGTGACGGACGAGGGCTTCTCCGAGGCGATATTGGAGCGAGAAGACGAAGGAGGAATTTGCGTATGATGGTGAAATACAGAGTGAGGGAGGTGGCTAAGGACTTGAACATCCCCAACAAGGATGTGATTGACGCCTTGGCCAAGTACTTCCCCGAGCCTAAAAAATATATGACCGCGCTGGAGGAAAACGAGCTGGACATCGTGCTGGAGACGTTCACCCAGCAGCGGAATATGCCGAACTTGGACGCGTACTTCGCCGAGCGCGGAGCCGCCCCCGAAGAGCCGGTTCCCGCTGCCGCTCCCGCGCCCAAGCAGGAGGCCAAAAAGCCTGCCGCGAAGCCGGAGAAGAAGGCTCCGTCCAAGCAGCCGGAGAAGAAGGGGCAGAGGCCCCAGCAGGCGGCAAAGCCTGCCGCCGAGAAGCCGTCGCCGAAGCCACAGGCGGCCCCGGCTCCCGTACAGGTGCAGGAGCCCAAAGCGCCCACTCGGCGCGTGGTGGATACGCGGACTTCCCATGTAAACATCGACAAATACAGCGAGAAATACGACCGGCTGGCTGACCAGAAGGTGGGGTCCCGGACGGACAATGTGGTGACCAAGCAGAAGTTCACCAACCGGAACCAGCAGCGCCGGGGCCAGCAGCGCCGGGGCAAGCGGGAGACCGAGGCCGAGCGTTTGCGCCGCATCGCCCAGGAGAGAAAGGCCAAGCACATCACCATCGAGGTGCCGGAGGAAATCACCGTGGGCGAGTTCGCGCTGCGGCTGAAGGTTTCGGCCCCGGAGGTCATTAAGAAGCTGATGGGGTTGGGCGTGTTCGCGGCTATTAATGATACCATCGATTTTGACACGGCGGTCTTAGTGGCCGACGAGTTCCACGCCAAGGTGGAGAAGGAAGTCGTGGTCACCATTGAGGAGCGCATCATCGACGACAGCGAGGACGACGAGGCCAATCTGGTGCCCCGGGCCCCGGTTGTGGTGGTTATGGGCCACGTAGACCACGGCAAGACTTCTATTCTGGACGTGATCCGGCATTCCAACGTGACCGAGGGCGAGGCTGGCGGCATCACCCAGCATATTGGCGCTTATCGGGTCAAGGTGGGCGACCGGGACGTGACGTTCCTGGACACTCCCGGCCACGCGGCGTTTACTACCATGCGTGCCAGAGGCGCGCAGGTGACGGACATCGCCGTGCTGGTTGTGGCGGCGGATGACGGCATCATGCCCCAGACGGTGGAGGCCATCAACCACGCGAAAGCGGCGGGGGTAAGCATCATCGTGGCCATCAATAAGATGGATAAGGTAGGGGCGAACCTGGAGCGGGTCAAGGAGCAGCTGACCGAGTATGAGCTGGTGCCGGAGGATTGGGGCGGCGATACGCCGTGCATCCCGGTGTCGGCGCATACCAAGGAGGGCATTAATGACCTGCTGGAAATGATTATTCTGACTGCTGACATGATGGAGCTTAAGGCCAATCCCGACCGCGCCGCCAAGGGCACGGTGGTAGAGGCCAGGTTGGACAAGGGCATGGGGCCCATTGCCACGGTGCTGGTGCAAAACGGCACGCTGCACGCGGGCGACATTATTGTGGCGGGTACTACGGTGGGCCGCGTGCGTTCGATGATGGACGACAAGGGCCGCCGGGGTCAGGAAGCCGGGCCCAGCGTCCCTGTGGAGATTACGGGTCTGAATGACGTGCCGGTGGGCGGCGATATCTTTAACGCCGTAAGCGACGAGCGCCTTGCCAGGGAGCTGGTAGAGCAGCGTTTGACCGAGCAGAAGGAGGAGACCTTCCGGGCGCAGACGAAGGTGACACTCGACAACCTCTTTGAGCAGATGCGAGAGGGCGAGATGAAGGAGCTCAAGATCATCGTCAAGGCGGACGTGCAGGGCTCGGTGGAGGCTGTGCGGCAGTCGCTGGAGAAGCTGACAAACGAGGAAGTTCGGGTGCACATTATCCACGGCGCGGTGGGCGCTGTCAACGAAAGCGACGTCATGCTGGCCAACGCTTCCAACGCTATTATTGTCGGCTTTAACGTGCGGCCCGACCCGGTGGCCGAGGAAAGCGCCAAGCGCGACGGCGTGGATATGCGGCTGTACCGTATTATTTATGACTGCATTGAGGAAATCGAGTCGGCCATGAAGGGCATGCTGGCTCCCAAGTACCGGGAGGTGTCTTTGGGCAAAGCCGAGTGCCGGGAGACCTACAAGATTTCCAATGTGGGCATGGTCATTGGCGGACACGTTACAAGCGGCAAGATTACCCGCAACGCTTTGGTGCGGGTGGTGCGCGACGGCATCATCGTGGCAGACGACAAGATTGCTTCGTTGCGCCGGTTTAAGGACGACGTGCGGGAGGTTGCAGACGGGTACGACTGCGGCATCACGCTGGAAAAATTCTCAGACATCAAGCAGGGGGACGTGCTGGAAGCCTACGAGATGGAAGAGTATCGGGATTAAAAGTTTTTGAAGAGTCCAGAGAAACTTTTTTCAAAAAGTTTCTCTGGTGGGGTTTGGGGCGAAGCCCCAACAGGGAGGAATTGTCATGAAGCACGATATCGTAATCATAGGCGGCGGCCCTGCGGGTCTGGCGGCGGCTATCGCGGCGCGGGAGAGCGGCGTGGAGGATGTGCTCATTTTAGAGCGCGAAAAAGAGCTGGGCGGCATTCTCAACCAGTGCATCCACAACGGGTTCGGGCTGCACACCTTCAAGGAGGAGCTGACCGGCCCCGAGTATGCGGCCCGGTACATGGAAAAGGCCCAGGAGATGGGCATCCCGTATTTGCTGAGCACCACGGTGGTGGATTTGCAGAGGCAGGGGGATTCGGTGGTTGTTACAAGCGTCAGCAAGCAGGACGGGCTTTTGCAGATTGAGGCCAAAGCCGCGGTGCTGGCTATGGGCTGCCGGGAACGCCCCCGGGGCGCCCTGAACATACCGGGGACGCGCCCGGCCGGCATCTTCTCGGCCGGTACGGCCCAGAGGCTCGTGAACATGGAAGGGTACCTGCCCGGACGCCGGGTGGTCATTTTGGGCAGCGGCGACATCGGGCTCATTATGGCCCGGCGCATGACGCTGGAAGGGGCCAAGGTGCTGTGCGTGGCGGAGCTGATGCCTTACTCCGGCGGCCTGAAGCGGAACATCGTGCAGTGCCTGGACGACTATGGCATCCCGCTGAAGCTGAGCCACACGGTGGTGGATATTGAGGGCAAGGAGCGCGTTACGGGGGTGACCATCGCCCAGGTGGACGAAAAGCTCAAGCCCATCCCCGGCACGGAGGAACATTTCGACTGCGATACGCTGCTGCTGTCGGTGGGACTGATTCCTGAAAACGAGCTGTCCAAGGCGGTGGGCGTGGAGCTGTCGCCGGTGACAAGCGGCCCAGTCGTCAACGAACAGCTGGAGACCAACATCCCCGGGGTGTTCGCCTGCGGCAACGTGCTGCACGTGCACGACCTGGTGGACTACGTGTCCGAGGAAGCCGAGCAGGCCGGGCGCAGCGCGGCACGGTTTGTGCAGGAGGGCCGGGAGGCCGGTCAGAAGGAACTCCCCTTGAAGACGGCCGGGGCCGTGCGCTACACGGTGCCCTCGAGCCTTTCCCCCCAGCGTATGGGCGAGCAGGCTGTGGTGCGCTTTAGGGTTGGAAGGAATATGCGCAAGGCCACGGTGCGGGTGCTGGTGGACGGCAAAGAGGTTTTGAAGCGCGCACGCCCGGTGATGGCCCCCGGCGAAATGGAGCAGGTCATGCTGAAAAAAGAGTGGTTCACGGGCTCCGAGCAGGAAATCACTGTGGAAGCCAGCGACGGACAGGAGGGTTAAAACATGGTAAGGGAACTCACGTGCATCAGCTGCCCTTTGGGCTGCCCTTTAAAAGTAGAGCTGGATGAAAGCGGCGCCGTGCTGTCCGTGACGGGCAACACCTGCAAGCGCGGCGAGGACTATGGCAAAAAGGAAGTCACTGCGCCCACCCGCACGGTTACCTCGACCATTAAGGTGGAGGGGGCCAGCGTCCCTGTAACTTCGGTGCGGACAAAGACGGACATCCCCAAGGAGAAAATCTTCGCTTGCATGGAGGAGATCCGCAAAGCCACCGTAAAGGCCCCGGTGCACATTGGCGACGTGGTTATCAAAAACGTGGCCGGTACCGGCGTGGACGTGGCCGCTACCAAGGCGGCGGTCTGATTTTGAAAAAAGGGCGGGGTGCCTTATGTGCCCCGCCTTTACCAAAATATGGGAAAGGGGAAAGAACTTGCTGAAAAAAGAGATCACGACGATTTTGTTTGACCTGGACGGCACCTTGCTGCCCATGGACACGGACACGTTTACCCGTGCCTATTTTAAGCTGCTGGCCCAAAAGGCCGCCCCCCACGGCTTTGAGCCCGGTCCGCTTACCGACGCTGTTTGGAAGGGCACCGGGGCTATGGTCAAAAATGACGGCTCCGTGCCGAACCGGGAGCGGTTTTGGCAGGTGTTCGGGCAGATTCTGGGGGAAAAGGCGGCGGCTTTAGAGCCGGAGTTTGACGACTTTTACGCCCATGAGTTCGACGCGGCACGGGAGTCGGTGGGGCAGAACCCCCTGGCGGCAAAGGCGGTCCGGGGCCTGCGGGAAAAAGGCTATCAGGTGGTTTTGGCTACGAACCCCATCTTCCCGGCGGTGGGCGTGCGGACGCGCCTGAGGTGGCTGGGGCTTGCGCCGGAGGACTTCTCGCTGGTGACAAGCTATGAAAATTCCAACTACTGCAAGCCCAACCCGGACTATTACCGGGAGATACTGCGGAAGCTCGGCAAGGAGCCCGGAGAGTGCCTGATGGTAGGCAACGACGCCCGGGAGGACTTGGCCGCGCTTAAAGCAGGGCTGGACGTTTACCTGGTCACCGACTGCCTGATTGACCCCGATAAGGCCGATTTAAGCGGCGTGGGGACGGGGACGTTCCAGGAATTCCTGTCCTATGCGGGGGTGGATGCATGAAGCTTTACTTTGACCAGCGGCCTTTTAGCTGGGAGGATCAGTACACCATCTACGACGAGACCGACCACGCGGCCTACCAGATTTTGGCGGAACCGGGGGAGAAGGAAAACGTCATTATCCTGCAAAACCGCAACGGCGTGGAGCTGGGCCGGGTGCGGTGCCGCCGGACCATTTTTGGGAAATGGAAGTTCTCCCTGTGGTACGACGAAAAACAGATCGGCACGGTAGAGAAAATCAACAACCACGGCGTGGTGCGGTACGAGCTCAATTATAACCGGTGGCGCATCTGCGGCAATATTCTGGGGTTTGAGTACGACATTTATGACGGCCAGTACATGGTTATGCACGCCGGGAACGAGGACAACGCTTACCCCGGCAAGTATGTGCTGGACACCAGCTATTCCAACAACGAGCAGGCGGCGCTCTTAGTGGCCTTGGCCATGGAAGCTGCCAACAGCACCCTGCCGCCCCGGAAATAAGCGGGGCGTTTTGGGGCAGAATAAAGCGTAGAAACGCGAAGAAAGGATGAGGTAAAATGGCAGTAAAAACCTTTACACAGGAGAATTTCGACACGGAAGTTTTGGGCGCGGAAGGCCCCGTCTTGGTGGATTTCTGGGCCAGCTGGTGCGGGCCCTGCAAGATGTTCTCGCCCATTGTGGATCAGTTTGCCGAGGAGCACGGGGAGGTCACCGTGGGCAAGGTGAACATCGACGAAGAGCCGGATTTGGCCGCCCGTTACGGCGTGATGAGCATCCCCACCGCTATTCTCTTTAAGGGCGGCAAGGCGGCCGGAACGCTGGTGGGCGTACAGCCCAAAGAGAGCCTGGAAGGGCTGCTGAAATGAGTTACGATGTGATCGTCGTGGGCGGGGGCCCGGCGGGGTATACGGCGGCGCTGTATGCGGCCCGGGCGAATCTGCAGGTGCTGGTGCTGGAAAAGCTGTCCCCCGGCGGGCAGATGGGCACCACCGACCAGATCGACAATTATCCGGGCTTCCCGGACGGGGTAAACGGCTTTGAGCTGGCCATGCTGATGAAGCGCGGCGCCGAACGGTTTGGCGCGGAAACGAAGCTGGCGGAGGTCACGGAGGTGAAGCTCGCCGGGGACGTGAAGGAAGTACTGGCCGGGGGCCAGTGGCTCCAGGCCAAGACGGTTGTGCTGGCGGCGGGGGCCCACCCCCGCGAGCTGGGCCTGCCCGGAGAGCGGGAGCTGCGGGGCCGCGGGGTCTCCTACTGCGCCACCTGCGACGGGATGTTCTTCCGGGGCAAGACGGTGGCGGTGGTCGGCGGCGGGAATACGGCGGCGGCGGACGCCCTGTATTTGTCGCGGCTGTGCGAGAAGGTGATCGTCATACACCGGCGGGACACCCTGCGCGCTTCGGCCGCCTACCGGGGGCCGCTGATGGAGGCGCAGAACGTGGAGTTTTTATGGGACTCCGAAGTCACCGCCCTGGAGCAGGAAGCTGCGCTCACCGGGCTGACGGTGCGCAACAAGAAGTCCGGCGAAACCCGGAGCGTGCCGTGCAGCGGGGTGTTCGTGGCCATCGGCCAGGTGCCGGACACAGCCGTGCTGAAAGGCCAGGTGGATTTGGACGAGGCCGGATATGTGCTGGCGGACGAGTCGACCCGGACGAATCGGAAGGGGGTCTTTGCGGCGGGGGATATCCGCACAAAGCTTTTGCGGCAGGTGGTTACGGCCTGCGCAGACGGCGCGGTGGCGGCACAGCAGGTGGAGGAATATTTGTCTTTGTGAAAGAAGGCCCTGTCTGGGAACGGACGGGGCTTTTGCTTTTTTTACAAGAAAGTCTCAAGAATGATAATGGAATGTAGACAGTCTGGCCAGAAAGTGTTACAATGGTTTTGGAAAGGTCGTGTGTGTATGGAACATTGGAAAGCCTGGCGCGAAAAGCCTTTGCCCAAGTGGTTCGACCCGCTGGAGAAGGGACTGCGGAATTTTTTTATTATCAGCAGTATTGGGGTTTCGATTTATGCGCTGTGTACCATACAGGAGTGGGCGATCAATTTGGAGACCCGGCTCAAGCATCCGGACTGGGAGTCGAGCTTGAACCACCCTGTAACCGAGATGGATTATGTCTGGATCATCGGCCTGGGGGTGATCTTCCTGCTGGCCATGCTGGCAACGGCTTTCTGCCGCTACATACTGAAAAAGGGGCACTGGATTCATGTGACCGCAGGGGCTTCCGTCCTGGCTTGGGCGCTGGACACGGTACACCCGCTGCTCCTGACGTATGTCAAGGAGCCCTTCGTCCAGGAGGGCACCGAAGCTTTCTTTTATCCATTTCATATCGTTTCCCATTTGATGCCGGGCGTTTTCTTTGGAATGTCGCTAGTGCTGTGGGCGACGATGGTCTTGTATGGGGCGGAATGGTGTGTGCGGAAGGCCAAGGCCCATTTGTGGAAAAATTAACAAAAAAGCAATTGATTATTTCCGGCCGATGTGATAGAATGAAAACTGGGCAACGAGTGCCCAAGTTAAATGCATTTCCTTATAAATTTGCCCTGGCGGCGAAAGGAGTTAATGGCAATGACCCAAAATAAGACCGTATTAAGCTGGATCGAAGAGATGAAAGCGCTGGTCACACCGGACAACATGGTGTGGATCGACGGCACCAACGAGCAGCTCGAAGAGCTTCGCAAGGAAGCCTGCACTACAGGCGAGATGATCAAGCTCAACGAGGAGAAGCTGCCTGGCTGCTACTACCATCGCACGGCTGTAAACGACGTGGCCCGCGTGGAGGACCGCACGTTTATCTGCTCCAAGAAGGAAGAGGACGCTGGCCCCACCAACCACTGGATGGACCCGCAGGAAGCCTACAAAATGCTGTTTGACATCGCCCGGGGCAGCTATAAAGGCCGCACCATGTATGTCATCCCCTATTCCATGGGCCCCGTAGGCTCCCCCTTGGCTAAGATCGGCGTAGAGCTGACCGACTCCATTTACGTTGTGCTGAACATGGCCATCATGACCCGTGTCGGCAACAAGGTATGGGAAGCCCTGGGCGACAGCACCGACTGGGTGAAGGGCCTGCACTGCAAGTGCGAGATTGACGCGGAGAAGCGTTACATCTGCCACTTCCCGGAAGACAACTATATCATCAGCGTGAACTCCGGCTACGGCGGAAACGTGCTGCTGGGCAAGAAGTGCTTCGCCCTGCGCATCGCTTCCTACCAGGCCAAGAACGAGGGCTGGATGGCCGAGCATATGCTCATCCTGGGCATTGAGAACCCCAAGGGCGAAGTCAAGTATGTCTGCGCCGCGTTCCCCTCTGCCTGCGGCAAGACCAACCTGGCTATGATGATCCCGCCCGAGGGCTACAAGACCAAGGGCTACAAGGTTTGGACCGTGGGCGACGACATTTCCTGGATGCGCCCCGGCAAGGATGGCCGCCTGTATGCCATCAACCCGGAGAACGGCTTCTTCGGCGTGGCTCCCGGCACCAACATGAAGTCCAACCCCAACGCTCTGATTTCCACCCAGAAGGGCACCATCTTCACCAACGTGGGCCGCAACATGGACGACAACACGGTATGGTGGGAGAGCCTGGATAAGAATCCTCCCGTTAACGCCGAGGAGTGGAAGGGCGCCAAGGTCAACGGCCCCGAGTATATTGCGGAAGGCAACAAGCTGGCCCATCCCAACAGCCGCTTCACTGCCCCCACCCAGAACTGCCCCTGCCTGTCCAGCGAGTTTGAGAACCCCCAGGGCGTGCCCGTATCCGCCATCATCTTCGGCGGCCGCCGTCCCGATACTGTACCGCTGGTCTACCAGTCCAAGAGCTGGAACAACGGCGTGTTCATCGGCTCCATCGTTGGTTCTGAGACCACCGCTGCCGCTGCCGGTGCTGTAGGCGTTGTGCGCCGCGACCCCATGGCTATGCTGCCCTTCTGCGGCTACCACATGGGCGACTACTTCAAGCATTGGATCGAGATGGGCGAGACCTTGGGCGACAAGGCTCCCAAGATCTTCAACGTCAACTGGTTCCGTGTTGACGAGGAAGGCCACTTCATTTGGCCTGGCTTCGGCGACAACCTGCGCGTACTGGAGTGGATCATCAAGCGCTGCGAGGGCGAAGTAGACGCTGTGGAGACCCCCATCGGCTTCGTACCCAAGGCCGAGGACATCAACCTGGAAGGCCTGGAGGATTTCAGCATCGAGACCCTCAAGGGCATCCTGGAAGTGGACAAGCAGAAGTGGGCCAAGGAAGCCGAGGGCGTGGAAGAGTTCTACACCAAGTTCGGCGACAAGCTGCCCAGCGCTCTGCGTGATGAGCTGGCCACTCTGAAGGCTAACTGCCAGTAATTTCCTCCTCCATTCTTACTCATATCGTAATTTCAACCTCTTGTGATTATAATAAAAGGGAGCAGAGCCGAAAGCCCTGCTCCTTTTTTTATTGCGCGGTCCAGGGGCGTTTAGGCCCCTGGCAGGGTTTGGGACAGCGTCCCAAGGTCTTAAAACGTGTAGATGCCGGCCGATAAGGTCTCCGTCCGTCCGTCGGGGAGAATGAGCTCGGCGGTGCAGTCAAAGGGTACGGTGACGGTGTAGTGCAGCGTCTCGCCGTCGTAGTGCCAGGCGGCTTCATAGCGGCCGGAGGCGGTGTCCATCTTCGCCTTTGCAAAGCGGACGCGGGGGTCGGGCATGGGGCGGATGGAGGCGCGCTTGTAGCCGGGGGCATCTTCCACGGGGTTGATGCCCACCATGCTGCGGTACATCCAGTCTACAATGGAGCCGTAGGCGTAGTGGTTCAGGCTGTTCATGCCTGTGCCGCTGATGGAGCCATCGGGAAGGATGGAGTTCCAGCGCTCCCAGATGGTGGTGGCGCCCATCTTGACTTCATAGAGCCAGCTGGGGAAGTCGTCGTTGAGGAACAGGGTGTAGGCTACGTCGCTGCGGCCGTTGTCGGAGAGGACGCGGCACAGGAAGGGCGTGCCGCAGAAGCCGGTGTCCAGGTGCCAGTTTTTGGCCTGGATGCGCTTGACGAGCTGGTTCAGGACGGCGTCCTTTTTGCCCTCGGGGTAAATGCCGAAGTACAGGCTCAGCACGCAGGCGGTCTGGGTGCCTTCGATCTTGAAGGAGCCGTCTTCGTTAAAGTATTCGGCGGTGACGGCGGCCTTGATTTTTTCTGCCAGCTTTTCATAGTCGGCCGCGTCTTCGCTGTAGCCCAGGGCTTTGGCAGCTTTGGCTGTCAGCGACGTAGAATAGAAGTAGAAGCACGACGCCGTGTACTGGAGGTCTGTTGCGCCAAAGGGGCTCTGGTCGGCTTTGGAATCGGTGTTCTTGTCCAGGGCCAGCCAGTCGCCCAGCTGCTCGCCCCGCAGCCACAGGCCCCGGTCGCCGTCCAGCTCGTCGTCCTGGCGGATGCGTTCTACCCAGGTCTTCATGACATCGTATTCCCGGCGGAGAAGGTTCAAGTCGCCATAATTCTCGTAAAGGGCCCAGGGCATCATGGTGGCCACGTCGCTCCAGATGGCGCAGCCTTTCTCGTTGTTGTTCACCCAGGACTGCTCCTTGTCCTCATGGGGCACCTTGGGGCTGGGCACGAAGAACGGCACTGCACCCTTATAAGCCTTTTCCTCGTGGCCCAGGTTCACCACGAAGTGATGGAAGAACGCCGGCATATACAGGTTCTTGCAGGCGGTGGGGGCAATGATGGCCGCGTCGCCTGTCCAGCCCAGGCGCTCGTCCCGCTGGGGGCAGTCGGTGGGGACGTCCAGGAAGTTGTCGAACTGGCCCCACAGGGCGTTTTTGAACAGCTGGTTGACACGGGGGTTGTCCGTCTCAATGGAGCCGGTGGGGTCGATGTCGGAACGGATGTGGCAGGCGGTGAAGTCTGAGGGCTTTACATTTGCAACGCCCTCCACCTTCACGAACCGGAAGCCGTAGAAAGTAAAGTGGGGCCGTACCCGGGCAGGGGTGCCGTCGCTGATATAAATGTACTCGCATTTGGCCGAGCGCAGGTTGTCCCGGTAGAAGCAGCCCTGCTGCATGACCTCGCTGTAGCTGAGCTTGACTTGGGTGCCGGCGGGCTCGTTTACGTTAAATTCTACCCAGCCGGTCAGGTTCTGGCCGAAGTCGATGACGGTTTCGTCCTTGGGCGTGGTGATGATTTCCACGGGGGCGAACTCCTGCTTTTTTACGATCTTAGGCCCGATGCGCGCCACCAGCGGCCGCTCCTCTTTGCAAATGGCCACGCCGGAGGCTTCACCCTTTTGGGCCTTACGGGCGTCGTAGTGCTCGCCGTCGTAGATGTTGGAGAACTGCACGGGGGATGCATAGCTCTTCCAGGTTTCGTCGGTGGGGATGATGGTTTCGGTGCCGTCCTCCAGCTCTACGTGCAGCTCGAGAATGGCCTGCATGGTGTCGCCGTAGAGGTTGGTGTAGCGGTCAAAGACGATCTCGCCTTTGTACCAGCCGGGGCCCAGGGCCAGGGTGAGGGTGTTTTCGCCCTCCTTCAGCAGGGCGGCTACGTCGAAGGTCTGATACTCCAGGTTGGCGTCGTAGCAGTGGTAGCCGGGAAGGAGGTACTCGTCGCCTGCCTTCTGGCCGTTGACGGTGAGCTCGTAGATACCCAGCCCGCAAGCGTAGGCCCGGGCCGACTTCACGCCCTTTGGCAGAGTGAAATCCTTTACAAGCAGGGGGTGCTGTTCCTTGTCAAAGTCCGCGCAGATCCATTGGGCCTGCCAAGGCTCGCCCTCCTTGGCCGTCTCAAACCAGGAACCGGCTGTGGCCGTATCGCCGCCGTCGCCCCAAACGGTGACGGACCACACGTAGCGGGTGCGGGGCGCAAGCGTGATAGGGGCTTCGAAGCCCAGAGAGGAGATGTCGGCACGCTTGCCGCTGTCGTAGACTTTTTCGCCGTCCGTTGTGCACACGGTGATTTGGGCGCTGTCCTGCTTTTTGTCCGGGGTGTCTTCCGCGACCCAGGAGAAAATGGGGTGTTCCCCCAGGCCGTGGCCCAGGGGGGTGGTGAGGTGGTTGGTGCGTAAATTTGTAAGTTTCATGGGGTGCTCCCTTTTTATAAAAAAATTTTAAGCCCAATAATAGGGCATAAGCTCATGTAAAGGCACAACCTTGTCGGGGGCTAGGACTACCTGGCAGTCCGGATTGCCCAGCTGCATCAGCAGTTCCCGGCAGCGTCCGCAGGGCGGCATGACCTGCTTTTCCCAGCCCACGGCCACGATCATCTCCACCCGGTCCTCCCCGGTAGTGAGCATGGCGGCTACGGCGGCGTGCTCGGCGCAAAAACCCAAGCTGCAAGCGGTATCGATGCATACGCCCCGGTATATATGGCCCTTGTCGGTCACCAGGGCGGCGGCTACGCCCCCGGCCTCGATGTCTTCCGAGATTCTACGGGGGTTCAGGGCTTCCAGGGCGGCATCATAAAGAGCCTGTGGTGTCATGTATACACACTCCTTTCCTTTTGGATTTTGTCCCCTTAAGGATACCACAAACGTGCTAAAAAAGAAAGGACGCAGTTTGCCAAAAAAAGCGTCCTAATTTTAGCAATGGCATTGACAGGCAGGCGCACTGTGGGGTATGATGGAACAAAGAAAAATACCCAAAACGGGGAGGAATACCACTATGCCAGACTTGAAAAAATTTGCACGTATTACCTTGGACAAGGATTTCCAGATCAGCCGCATTGATAAGCGCATCTATGGCTCGTTCATCGAGCACCTGGGTCGGGCGGTGTACGGGGGCATCTACCAGCCGGGGCATAAGAGCGCCGACGAAGAGGGCTTCCGGCAGGACGTGCTGGACTTGGTCAAGGAGCTGGGGGTGCCCATCGTGCGGTATCCCGGCGGCAACTTTGTTTCGAATTTCTATTGGGAAGACAGCGTGGGGCCTGTGAGCGAGCGTCCCCGGCGCTTGGAGCTGGCCTGGCGCAGCACCGAGCCCAATTTAGTGGGCGTCAACGAGTTTGCCAGCTGGGCGAAGAAGGCCGATACCGACGTGATGATGGCCGTCAACCTGGGCACGCGGGGCATTGAGGCGGCCTGCAATCTGCTGGAATACTGCAACCATCCCTCCGGCACCAAGTGGAGCGACCTGCGCGTCCGCCACGGGGTGCAGAACCCCCACAACATCAAGACCTGGTGCCTGGGCAACGAGATGGACGGCCCCTGGCAGACCGGCCACAAGACCGCCACCGAATACGGCCGCTTAGCCGACGAGACCGCCAAAGCCATGCGCCAGATCGACCCCAGCCTGGAGCTGGTGGTCTGCGGCAGCTCCAACACCAATATGCCTACCTATCCCCAGTGGGAGGCCACCGTCTTGGAGGAGGCTTACGACAGCGTAGACTTCATCTCCCTGCACACCTACTACGGCAACCGTTTTAACGACACAGCGAACTTCCTGGCGCAGTCGGACGACATGGACCATTTTATTAAGACGGTCATTTCCACCTGCGACTTCGTCAAGGCCAAGAAGCGTTCGAAGAAGGACATCATGCTCAGCTTTGACGAGTGGAACGTGTGGTTCCACGCCAACGAGGCCGACGATGACACTATGAAGAACCGGCCCTGGTCGGTAGCGCCCCATTTGCTGGAAGACCACTACGATTTTGAAGACGCCCTGCTGGTGGGCCTGATGCTTATCACGCTCCTGAAGCACTCGGACCGGGTGCGCATGGCCTGCATGGCCCAGCTGGTCAACGTCATTGCGCCTATCATGACCGAGGAAAACGGCCCCGCCTGGCGCCAGACCATCTACTACCCGTATCTGCACGCGTCCAAGTACGGCCGGGGCGTGGCCCTGGAGACCGCCCTGCGGGCCTCCAAGCACGACACGATGGACTACACCGACGTCACCGACGCAGATGCCGCCGCCGTTTGGAACGACGAGCAAGAAGAGCTGACCATCTTTGCTGTGAACCGTGACTTAAAGGATGCGGTTACGCTGGAAACGGATTTGCGCAGCTTCGAGGGGTATCGTTTGGTGGAGCACATCGTGCTGGAGAACCCGGACATGGCGGCCGTGAACACGGCGGAGAAGGAGTCTGTGTGCCCCCATGCCGTGGCAGACAGGGACGAGCTGGAGGGCGGCATTTTGAAGTCTAAGCTGATGCCGGCTAGCTGGAATGTGATGTGGATTTATCATATATTATAAAATTTAATCTGGAAAGTGCAGGCTATAAT
>CANTDZ010000059.1 GCA_947652665.1 uncultured Clostridia bacterium | reverse complement strand
TTAGAGGTGCTGCCCGGCTGGCATTGCGACATCCGGGGCATCAAGAAGTATGAAGACCTGCCGGAGAACGCCCGGCGGTACGTGGAGTTTGCGGAGAAGCACATTGGGGTGCCGTTTACGATGGTGTCCAATGGGCCGGCCCGTGAGGACATCCTGTACCGGGGCTGATCAAAATAAGGAGGGCGCATTATGTGTGGCATCGTAGGGTATATCGGGGACGAGCAGGCCGCACCGTTTTTGCTGACGGGCCTGCAAAAGCTGGAGTACCGGGGCTATGATTCGGCCGGGGTGGCCGTGTATAACGACACAGGCCTCCACGTGGTGAAATCCAAGGGGCGTCTCAGTGTGCTGGACGGCATCCTGCAAGGGGGGCGGGAGCTCCCCGGCGTGGTGGGCATCGGGCACACGCGGTGGGCCACCCATGGCGCGCCCTCTGACGTGAATTCGCACCCCCAGGTAAGCGATGGGGGGAAGTTCGCGGTGGTGCACAACGGCATCATTGAGAACTATCTGGAACTAAAAAACCACCTGCTGCGGCGGGGCGTGGAGTTTGTGTCCGACACTGACACCGAGGTAGTGGCGCAGATGCTGGAATATTATTACCGGGGCGACGTGCTGGAGGCGATCAGCCGGGTGATTGCCCGGGCCGAAGGCAGCTATGCCCTGGGCATCATCTGCGCCGACTGCCCGGAGAAGGTCTTTGCCGTGCGCAAGGACAGCCCGCTGATTGTGGGCATCGGCAAGGGGGAGAACTTCATTGCCTCCGACATCCCGGCTATCCTTTCCAAGACCCGCGACATCTGCCGTTTGCAGGATAAGGAAATCGCGGTGCTGGAGAAGGACGGAGTGCAGTTTTTCAACTCCGACATGGAGCTGGTAGAGAAGCCCGTGGAAAAAGTCCAGTGGGACGTGGCCGCAGCCGAAAAGGGCGGCTATGAGCACTTCATGATGAAGGAAATCTGCGAGCAGCCGGAGGCCTTGCGCAAGACCATTTCGCCCCGGATACGGGACGGAAAGATCGTGCTGGACGACATGAAGCTGACCGCAGAGGAAATCGAGAAGATCAACAAGGTTTTTATTGTGGCCTGCGGCACGTCGTACCATGTGGGCGTGGTAGCCAAGTACGCTTTTGAGAAGCTTTTGAAGGTACCCATGGAGGTGGACGTGGCTTCGGAGTTCCGTTACCGGGACCCCATTTTGGACGAGAACACGCTGGTCATTATCATCAGCCAGAGCGGCGAGACCGCCGACACCTTGGCCGCCCTGCGGGAAGCCAAGAAGCGCGGGGCCCGGGTGCTGTCCATTGTGAACGTGGTGGGGAGCACTATCGCTAATGAATCGGACGACGTGTTGTACACCTGGGCAGGGCCGGAAATCGCGGTGGCGTCCACGAAGGCGTACAGCACGCAGCTGGCGGTGATCTACCTGGTGGTACTGTATATGGCCCAGGAGCTGGGGAACACCCCTGCTTCGGAGATGGCCGCTTATTTGGAAGACTTGCAGCGCCTGCCGGATTTAGTGGCGGCGAGCTTGGCGGACAAGGAGACCATCCAGTATTTCGCGTCCAAGTATTTTAACGCGCGGGATATGTATTTTATCGGGCGCAATGTGGACTATGCGGCGTCGCTGGAGGCGTCCTTGAAGCTGAAGGAGATTTCATATATCCACTCGGAGGCTTACACCGGGGGCGAGCTCAAACACGGGCCCATTTCGCTGATTGAGGACGGGACGCTGGTGATTGCCATTTGCACCTATGGGCGGCTGTTTGACAAGATGATGTCCAATGTGCGCGAAGTGAAGGCCCGGGGGGCGGTGGTGCTGGGCATTACCACACGGGACAAGGAAGAAAGCCTTAAGCAGCAGACGGATTACCAGTTCTGCATCCCGAAGATCACGGACTTTATGCTGCCGTCCTTGTCTATTATCCCCTTACAGCTGTTCGCGTATTATGTGGCGTCTATGAAGGGGTGCGATATCGATAAGCCGAGGAATTTGGCGAAGTCGGTGACGGTGGAGTAAGCAAGGTTTTTTGAAGATTCTTAAGAGACTTTTTTCCTCAAAAAAGTTTCTTAAGTGGGGTTTGGGGCAAAGCCCCAAGAGGAAAGGAAGGGAAAAGATGGCAAATGTGCATGAAAAGGTAGTGGTGCTGGATTTCGGTGGGCAGTACGCTCAGCTGATTGCCCGGCGGGTGCGCGATTTGCGGGTGTATTGCGAGATACGCTCGTATAAGACCGACCCGGAGGAGCTGCGGGAGTATAAGGGCATCCTCTTTACGGGGGGGCCCAACAGCGTGTACGCCGAGGACGCGCCGCTTTGTTCGCCGGAGGTGTTCCGCTTGGGGGTGCCGGTGCTGGGCATCTGTTACGGAGCACAGGTCATGGCGAGGCTTTTGGGCGGTCAGGTAGAGCCCAGCCCAGTGCACGAGTTCGGCAAGACCCAGACTGCTTTTTCAGCTGGTTCGCCCCTTTTCCAGGGCGTGCCGGAGAGCGTCTGCTGGATGAGCCACAACGACTACATCGCCCAGCTGCCGGAGGGGTTTGTGTCTTCGGCCCACAGCGCCCACTGCCCCAACGCGGCGTTGGAGAACGTGGGGGAGAGGCTGTTCGCGGTGCAGTTCCATCCTGAGGTGGAGCACACGGAGTTTGGCAACAAGATTTTTGAAAACTTCCTGTACGCCATCTGCGGGTGCAAGGGCGACTGGGAAATGGCGTCCTTTGCCGAGGAGACGGTGGAAGCGCTCAAGAAGCGTATCGGAGATAAGAAGGTGCTGTGCGGGCTTTCCGGCGGGGTGGATTCTTCGGTGGCGGCTATGCTGGTGCACCGTGCCATTGGGCAGAATTTGACGTGCATTTTCGTTGACCACGGCCTGCTGCGCAAAGGCGAAGGCGATTTGGTGGAGGAAGTGTTCAAGAAAGAGTTCAATATGAATATCATCCGCGTCAACGCCGCCGAGCGCTTTTTGACGAAGCTCGAAGGTGTCAGCGAACCGGAGCGCAAGCGCAAGATCATCGGTGAGGAGTTCATCCGCGTGTTCGAGGAGGAGTCCCGCAAGCTGGGCAAAATGGATCTGCTTTGCCAGGGCACCATTTACCCTGACGTGGTGGAGAGCGGTACTGGCGAGGCCGCGGTGATTAAGAGCCATCATAATGTAGGCGGTCTGCCCGAGGACATGGAGTTTGAGGGTCTGGTGGAGCCCCTGCGCGACCTTTTCAAGGACGAAGTGCGCCGTGTGGGCATCGAGCTAGGCATCCCGGAAGCGCTGGTGTGGCGCCAGCCGTTCCCGGGGCCGGGGCTGGCTGTGCGGATTATGGGGGAGATTACCCAGGAAAAGGTAGCGCTTTTGCAGGATGCGGACGCGATTTTCCGGGAGGAAGTCGCGAATTTTGGGCTGGAACGGGACGTCAACCAGTATTTTGCCGTGCTTACCGCCAATCGCAGCGTGGGCGTCATGGGCGACGGACGCACCTACGGCGTGACGGTGGCCCTGCGCGCTGTCACGACCACGGACTTTATGACGGCGGATTGGGCGCGGCTGCCTTATGAGCTACTGGGGAAGGTGTCGAACCGGATTATTAATGAGGTGCCGGGGGTTAATCGGGTGGTTTATGATGTGACGAGTAAGCCGCCGGCTACTATTGAGTGGGAATGATGAAAATTGTCCCAGGACAAACCTACTCATCCCCTAAAAGGCAAAACAGGTTAGCCTAACAGATATTAAATAATATGACCTTGCATTGAGCTATAACGTCTCTTTGCAAGGTCATTTTTTATTTGCTCATTACATCCTTAGTAGAAAGATACTTCCAAATTGATTTCAAGACCTCATTCGCATCCAGTGCAACCCCTCTATCTTCTTTCAGCTATTATCGAATTAATTTTCCCAGTTCAAAGGCCTCGTGCAATTCGAATTTCCCTTCGATGTCTCCAACGACTCCGTTATGCGTTGATGGAATTCAGCGTTGTTCGATTCAATGAGATGAAAAAGTACATCGGCACAATTTCATACAAGACCCTGAGCACTACGTTGAAGGAGCTGGAGAGCGACGGCCTGGTGCACCGGGAAGAATACCCGCAGATACCGCCAAAGGTGGAGTACAGCCTTACAGAACGCGGGAAATCGCTTATCCCTATACTGGATGCAATGTGCGAATGGGGCGATGAGAACCGGGCTTGACTGATGGGAAATAATACGATTAGGTTATGTGAAGGTGGGGTGGCATGCCAGTGGAGTCTTACCTCCACCGACCTTCTCCCTATTTATTTGTGGCAACTCGTACCGCCACAGCAAACGCCAGCGCAAATCCGCTTTCGTTGGTGATAGAAACTCGTATGGTTTCTACCTTGGCTGACTGAAGCACCTCCCCCAGCGGCCCGCTGCAAACCACTTGTGGGCTTCCATCTGTGTCCCGCAAAGTTTCGACAATACGAAAATCAAAGGTTTTTTCCGGGGTCAGAGGGGCCAGGGCCTTAAAGACTGCTTCTTTCACCGCGAACCTGCCTGCCAAATAGCTCCATTTATGGTGGGAGTTTTCCGCTTCGACCTTCTCCCTTTGCGTGAATGTGCGCTGTACAAAGGCCCCGCCTGTACGGATGTCCAGAGCTTCCAGTTCCGCTATGTCTACCGCGTCCACTCCCACTCCCGCAGGCGTTTTCAAATGGTGCGTCCAATCAGGCAGAGACATCATACCCCTCCTTTGTGATGATACAAATGGTTCCATCTGCATCCGGGTTCTGAAATTCCAGAATGAACATAGTGCCGCGCAGAGAGGGGATAAGGGAGTTGACATAGGGATATCCCTTCTTTTGGCCGGGCAGCAAGGCACAGTCGTGTAATTTCTTTAGAAGAGATTTTGGGAATAACCGGTTGTAGTGCCCCTGAATGAACCAATCTATAGGCATTTCTTCCACCTGGTTCAACGTGTGCAAATATGTGCGCAAGGGCAGGCTCTCTGGAAAAAACAGACACATCTCCGGCGAAAGCGCATCCCCTGCCAGCAGGATTTTATCTTCTTCCAGCAGAAGCCCCATGCTTCCCGGTGTATGGCCCGGCAGCGATACAGCCCGGGCCGTAATCCCGCCCAGTTCCCAGGTCATCCCCGGTTCCAGCGGCAGAAAGGGCTTGCGATAGCTGCCCCGAGTCCTGGAAAGATTGCACCCTGCATTTTTACCGATAACTTCCAGACACTCTTCAAACCGCGGCAGCAGGGGCCAGTCGAGACGGTTCATATACACTTCGTCAAACGAACTGCTGCCGCCCATATGGTCAAAATGCCCATGGCTGTTTAGCACGGTGAGCGGAAGGCTTGTAAGCCCTTCCACGTATTTTTTGAGGTCGCCCAGCCCCGCCATAGTGTCAAAGAGAAGGGCTTTCTCCCTTCCCAGCACCAGGGTGTAGCAGTTCCCGATAGGGTTTTCAATCTGAATGATATGAGGCCGCAGGACAGTTTGCACAAACTCCATGAATTCCGGCTTCCTTTCCGTAATATGGTTTTCCCCGGGAAGGCCAGGCCCGCCCGGGGAAAGTAGATGAATGATTCCAAATGGGAGGAAATCTTGTTTTACTTTTTAGCACCTGCCGCACGCACGGCGGAAATCACCACATTGCCCTTGATTTCCGACACCGGCGCGCCCCGGGAGCAGTCGCAAACTACTTTGTTGAAGCCCTGCAGCATGGGGCCGTAGGCATCCGCATGGCCAAATTGCTGGATGAGCTTCACAGCCGTGTTGCCCACATTCAAATCGGGCCAAATGAGCACATTGGCTTTACCAGCCACTTTGCTTTCCCGCTTGACCTTCTTCTCTGCAACCGCCGGCACAATGGCGGCATCCAGTTGGAACTCGCCGTCAATAGCTAGGTCGGGCCGCTTCTCGTTGGCAATCTTCAGGGCCTCCGTTACCTTGTCGATGAGCGGCCCCTGCCCGCTTCCCAGGGTGGAGTAGCTGACCATAGCACACCGGGGCTCCCAGCCCAGCAGTTCGTGCACGGTGTCGCAGGCCGAGATGGCAATGCTGGCCAGCTGCTCCGGGTCAGGGTTGGTACACACGGCACTGTCACCTACCGCCAGCAGACTGCCCTCGCTGCCCTCATAGCCGGGGATATCTGCCAGGCCGATACTGGAAACAGTAGTGATACCGGGCTTCAAGCCTATAATCATCTGTCCAGCCAGCAGCACATCCCCTGTGGTGTTGTCGATGCCGGCAAAGGTCACGTCTGCTTCATCCACGGCCTGCATGGCCATGGCAAAGTACAGGGGGTCCTCCATGCGGCGGCCCAGGGCCTTGGCTTTCAGGCGGGTGTCCGGCAGATTCACATAGGCGTCTATTACCTTGTTTTTGTATTCCTCATCATGAATGTCCACAATCGTGAGGACGGACAGGTCATAGCCTTTTTCTCTGACCAAGGCTTCAATCTGTGCCTTGCCGCCCACCAGAATAGGGATGATGTACCCCTCCTGCCCGGCTTCATAAGCGGCCTGCAGCATTTTTTCGTTTGTTGCCTCCGGGAAAGCCACCCGCTGGGGGTCGGCCTTGGCCCGGGTGTAGATTTCGTCCAGTACGCTCATGGCGGCCTCCTTACAGTTCGTTTTCTACCAGGTCAACCAGGTCGGCAACGGTCGCGCAGCCAGAGGCGTCCTGCAAAGCCACCATCACGTCCAGCTCGTTTTCCAGCTCGGACACCAGGCCCACCATCTGGACAGAAGCGCCCTTCAGATCCTCAGCAAAGGTGCTCTCTACCGTGATAGCGGCAGCGTCTTTGTTGTAGGCGGCAGCGATGAGTTCAATGACTTTTGCTTCTAATTCTTTGCGTTCCATAATGAAATTCTCCTTTTATAATGATAATAATGGGAAAGCAGTGCGCAGGCGCAGGGGAAGAAGGAGGTAAGTCGGATAATAATTGCAATTTGGTATACGAGTGCCCACCCTGTGCCCGCACTGCCCGATGTTCCCTTTTTACTCTTCGTCCAAATCGAAAATGATGGTCTTATATCCGTCCCGCTGGTAAATCACTGCATGACAGGCCACGGGCAGTTTATCCAGCAGCTCGGCCCTCTTTTTCTTGTTGATGCCCCGCACTACCGCATTCAGGCGGGAACCTTCCTCCAACTCCACCTCGCCGTAGCAGTATTTGCCCAGAGCCTTATACTCGGGCTTGGAGGACAGGGCGGCAGGCAGCACCATGGAGTGCAGCTTTGCCTTGCCGCTGATTTCCACCCACTCGGTTTCCAGCGAACCGCAGGAATTACAGGCATACACCGGCGGGAACTCCACCGCGCCGCACTTGGGGCACTTGCGGCCCATGATTTTTCCCTGCTCGAGATTTTCATAGAAGGTTTCCACGACCTTCTCCAATTTGATAGCCATGAATCAGTCCTCCTTTGTCCGAATGATATAGGTGCAGATGTTCTGGGCGCCGCCATAGCCGCGCAGCATGGCAGTGTCGTGCTTGACCTTCACCTGGCCCTCACCGGCCTCGCCGCGCATCTGCTTGACGGCCTCATACAAATCTGCCATGCCAGACGCCGCATGGGCGTGGCCAAAGGAAGTCCGGCCGCCGTTGGTATTGATGGGCTTGTCGCCATCGTAGGCCGTGCGTCCCTCACAGATATACTTCCAGCCCTCTCCATAGGGCAGGTAGCCTGCAATCTCGGCAGAAATCAGATGGGAGGTGATGATGAAGTCATTGGCGTAAAACAAGTCGATTTCCTCGGGCTTGACCCCGGTCACGTCATAGACCTGCCGCACGGCTTCCTCGGTAGCCCGTACCTCAAAGTGAGGGGTAGTGGCTTCGCAGGCGGCACAGCCGACGCCCAGCACTTCAATGGGCTTGTGGCTCTTGTTGCCCATGTATTTCTCTACCATATCCGTGGCGCAGACAATAACAGCCGCCGCACCGTCGCATTTGAGCTCTACGCCGCCTATGCGCAGGAAGTCACCCATTTTGGGGTTGTAAGGGGAACGCATATAGTCCATCACGTTGTCAAAGCCTTTTTCCTTTGCCAGCTCCTCATACGTGGTGCGCTCCAACGCCAGGGGGTTGACCGAAGCGTTGCGGCGGTTGTTGATGCACATCCAGTTGAGGGTGTCATCCATCTCCTGGTCGGTAATGCCCCGGGTGCGCTTGTACCATTCGGCTGCATCATCATAAATCAGTTCCTGGCCTGCCATCAGGCTGCGGGTATAGTTGCGGTCATAGAGCCAGGACGTGGTCTGCAGGAATTTTTCCATGGTCATCTTTTCCCGCTTGTAGGGGTGGCTGCCGATGGCCAAACTGTCGCCGAACTCGACACAGCCGGAGAGCACGCAGTTATACTTGCCGCTGGCTACGGCGTTGACTGCCTGCTCGATGGCCAGGTAGCCGGTACAGCAGGCCTCCGAGTGATGGATGGAAGCCTTGCCTTTCATGCCGAACCAGTTGGCAATCTGGATATTGGGTGTGAGGTAGTTGGAACCATTGAGGGGGCTTGCCTCGCCGTGGAAGTAGAAATCTACGTCCTGGGGGTTGACCCCGGCATCCTCCATGGCTTTCAGTGCGGCATAGCCGAACATCTCGCCTTCGGTAAGGCCGTTGGTCTCGGGGTTATCCACCGTGTACATAAAGGGCGTGCAGCCCACGCCGATGATGGATACGCCCCGGCTGTAGGGGTTTACTTTGGTTTGGTTCATGTTACTGCTCCTTCCTGTATGAGTTAATCTATAAGCACTTTTGCCAGCTCTGCGCAGGGCTTATCCAGCAGCAGAGAGGCCAGGAATCCAACAAGGTGTAAGATGGGGTAGGTGCTGATCCAGATAGAGAAGATTTCCGGCACAGGCCCCGCATTGATGAGGGCAATGGTAAAGCTGATAATGGTAACGAAAATGGCGTTGATGACAAACACCCGCACCACTTTGTGGGCAAATTTACCGGGCTTCAGCCCAATCCCGCCGGCAATGCCGCTGCCAATCTTCTCCACAGGTATCATCAGGCCAGCGATGTAATTGATGGAGAAAGCCTGGAACATCCCGGCAAAATAGGACCAGAAATCCGTGAAGCCGCCATTTAAGATGGTAGCTGCCGAGTTGATGATAAACGCAAGGCACAGGTCCTGGATGAGCACCGACATTTGGATTTGTTTAGCGGTCATGGTCATCCTCCAGCTTCTCGGGTGTCCACACGGGCCTGCCGGTGTAGGTTTTGGCCTGCTCCTGGCCCTTCAGTACCCGGATGGCCCCGGCTGCCATGGCTTCCAGCTCGAACTCGCCGGGATAGGCGGTAACGGGGGCAATCCAGCCGCAGGTATGGGTAATGTGCTCCACCAGCTCCTTGTCATGGACGATGCCGCCTCCTAAGAGAATGCCGTCCACCTGGCCGTGGAGCACCCCGGCCATAGCGCCAATCTCTTTGACGATCTGATACTTCATGGTGTCCCACACCAGCTTTGCGTACTGGTCGCCTTGGGCCGCGCGGTCGGTGACCTCCCGGGCATCCGATACGCCCAGGTGGCTGACAAAGCCGCCGGTTTTGGTACAGAGGGATTTTGTCTCCTTCTCGTCATGGGTGTAGCAATACTTTATCAGCTCAGACGCGGGCACTGCGCCGCAGCGGGTAGGGGCCATGGGGCCCTCGCCGCCTACGATGTCATTCCCGTCTATCATGCGGCCCTTCTGGTGGGCCGAAATAGAGATGCCGCCCCCAATATGACAGACAATATAATTCTTTTCCTCATACTTCCAGCCATTGGCAGTGCTGTGGCGGATAGCGGTTTCTTTCAGGTTGAGGGCGTGGAGATGCACATTGCGGTATATCCCTTTCACGCCGGTCATGCGGGCTTCTATGCACAACTCGTCCGTATCAGGCGGATTCACTACAAAGCAGGGCTTGCCATATTTTCGGGCGAACTCAAAAGCAATCTGGCTGCCCAGCTGGGCCGGATGCTGTACGCCATTTGCACCTTTTTCCGCGTGGTCAAGCAGCGTTTCATCCACTATGTAGGTACCGCCCTCCACCGCCAGCAGGCCGCCGCCACGGCCCACAAAAGCGTCCATGGTGGAGAGGTCGATGCCAGCCGCTTCCAACTCCCGCAATATGGTTTCCTTACGGTAGGGCAGCTGGGCGCTGATGGTAGGAAATTCCTTAAGCTTCTCCGCGTCATGGGAAACATTCACCGAAAACAATTCCTTTTCCCCTTCAAAGCATCCCACCTTGGTGGAGGTGGAGCCGGGGTTTACAGTCAAAATACGGTATTCCATAGGGCACCTCACTCCAGGCTCTGGATGTACTCGGCAGCGCTTTCACCAGCCATACGGCCTGTGTTCACGGCAAAGCCCATGGTGTTGCCGGGCAGGGTGAAGTTGTAGCTGTCGCCGTAGATGGTATTGGCATCCGACCCGGCGCTGTACAAGCCCTCGATGGGCAGCTGTTCCTCGTCCAGAACCTCACAATATTTGTTGATGCGCACACCGCCCACCGTGCCGTAAGCCGCCAGATAGAATTTGCCCACCAGGTACTTGCCCTTGCCGGTAATGGGGTGCAGGTACTTCTGGTCCTTGTGGAACTTGCTGTCCACGCCGCACTCGCACATCTCGTTGTACTCGTCGATGGTGTCCTGCAATTTATCGGCATCTATGCCCAGCTTCTCTGCCAGCTCGGGGATAGTATCAGCCTCAAAATAAGCCTCATAGCCCTGTTCCACGGCAGTAGCGGCCTGGCCCTCAAAGGCAATGAATGCCTCTGCGGGATGGACGATATCCACGATATCCGGCCCGTTCTTCTTATACTCCCGGAGAATGCCGCCGTCCATGATGCAGTAGCCGTAATTGCCGGGCTGCAGGCGCAGGGCGTTGCCGGTGAAGGTGGTGTTGCCCATATAACCCTCGTTCATAAAGCGGTCGCCGTTTTGATTGATGAGCAGGTTAGGCTGGCGGAGCACTGCATCCAGCAGGAACCAGTTCAGGTTGTCAGGCAGCTGGTAGATGGCTTCGATATTCGCGCCAAATTTCGCGGCGCCCGCATCCCACATCATGCGCAGGCCGTCGCCGGTAATGCCGGGAATCATGAAGGGGAAGAAGTCTTCTGCCAGGTTCAGGCCGAACGCTTCCTTTATCATTTCCTTGTTATTGCCGAAACCGCCGGTGCAGACGATGGTGGCCTTGCCCCGCACTTCGATGCCATTTCCGTCCCCGTCGGTGCCTACCGCGCCGCAGACCTTGCCGTCCTCCTGAATCAGGCTCACGGCGGGAGTGCCCAACAGAATCTCGCACCCCAGTTCCTTAGCGCGCTCGGTCATGGCTTTAATCATAGCGCTGGCGGCACGGGGGCCGATAACGCCGTTTTCCGGTTTGACGATATGCCAGGTGGCCTCGGACTCTTTGAAGTAACGGAAGGCCCCAGCAAACTCTACGCCCATTTCTTCCAGCCACTCAATGGTGTCTGCGCTTTTGTTGAAGTAGGTCTGCACCAGGTCCTCGTCTACCTGATAGTGAGTATACTGCATATGCAGGTCTAACGCCTCTGCTACGCTGATATTGTTGAACATGGCCTTCTGTATCTTCGTGTCGATACCCAAAGGCCCCATGCCCATATTAGCCGCGCCGCCCGTGGTGGAGGATTTTTCCAGAATAATGCTCTTAAGCCCCTTTTCCCCTGCCGCAATAGCAGCCGCCAGACCCGCAGGCCCGCCCGCCACAATGACAACGTCTGTTTCCATGGTTTTCATAATATTCACCTGAACTTTCTCTTTTGTTTTGGGTGTTTCCGGTTCTATGGCAACAGCAGGTGCTTTCTTACTGCCGCCGTATATACGCTTGCGCTTCATTTCGGTACGCTGTGCTTTTTCTTCCTTCACCGCAGCTGCCCCTTTGATGCGTGGGGCTTTAGACGGCAGTTTGGGCAGCTTGCCAGAGACCCGTTTCACCGCATTCTGGCCGCAAACGGTCAAGCACTTGCCGCAGCGTGTACAGTCGAAAGCGTCCAGCAACGATACAAAGCCCGCCTTTGTGGTGATGGCCCCTACCGGGCAAACCTCCGCACAATGGCCCTCACCTTTACACAGGGCCGGGTCAATGTAGAATTGGGTCAGCCCCAGGCAGGCCCCGGCCGAGCATTCCTTGCGGCGGATGTGCGCTTCCATCTCTTTGGAAAACTCCCCCAGCAGAGTGGTGGCAGGAAGCCCCGCGCTGTCTCCCAGCGAGCAGCTGCCAGAAACTGCCATAGCCTGCCCGATCTCGTCCATAAAAGCGGCGGCCTCCGGTTTGGCCCGGCCTGCTGTTACTTCTTCCAGGCTTTGGGAGAGCTGATAAAGCCCCTCCCGGCAGAACGTGCACTTGCCGCAGCTTTTCTTCCGTAAATTAAGGATGTCCTTTGCCGCCATATCCACCGGGCAGTCTTTTTCGGTAATGCGCTGGATAGCTCCGCTCTTTTTAGCCAGCCGGTCCATGGTCAGCGCATCCAGGCTTTCCGCGCTGTAAAAGGCGTGGTCGCAGAAGATGCCCTTCACGTCCCCCACGAATTCCTTCACAGGGGTCCCCGCTGCGATTTCCTGTAAAGGCTCGCCGTCCAGGCTCACCAGCACGCCGGGGGTATTGCCCAGCAGCTGTTCACTCAAAGCGGCAAGGCAGTCAAAAGACAGAAGCAGGTCGTTATCATGTGCACGCGCATCTACCATATCATTGTGCGTAACTTCCAGCGGCAGTTTCACCGAACCGGCATTGGCCATCAGTTCCTGTTCATTTACCGGGCAGTTCACGATAATCTCCGCACCCTGCGCTCCGGTTAGCACAGCCATGATTTTTAACCCGGTTATGATTCCTGCCGGGTTGCTGTGCAGCAGGGCATTCTTGACCCCAACCGTGTCCGCATTGTACAGCGCCCCGACAATTTTCCCTTTCACCGGGGCCTGGATGCCAAATATCTTTTCAAGCTCCGCTTTGTCCAGTTTGTCTACCCGTACCAGGGCCTCCGAATTGTTTTGCAGTAACATGGTCAGCCCTCCTCTTTCTCGTTGGTATAGTCGCTCCACAAGCGGTGCCCGGTGATGCCAAACCGCAGATCGCATTGTAGGCAGCGGGCCGCTTCCCCGCAGATTTCGCTGTCGCATATGCCCTTGCTGATAGGGGCAAAGCTGGCCTTGCGCTGTTCACTGGGAAGGAACTCCTCCCCGGCCCGCTCCATGTAGCCAAAGCCCTCTACCTTCCCAATATACTGGCTGGGCGCCTCCACCGGGGCCAGCACCTCTGTGATGTCCCCATCGCCGCCCAAATACTTATCGATAACGCTGGCGGCCTCCCGCCCGGAAGCGATCGCTTCAATGACGCTCCTGGTGCCGTATACCGCATCGCCACAGGCAAAAATTCCCTCGGCGCTGGTCTGCAGACTGCCGGGCTTTGTAGCGATGCAGTTCCCACGGCCCCGTTCCAGGCCGGAATCTTCCGGTAAATCGGTACGCTGTCCCGTGGCAAAGATGACGGTGTCGCAGGGGATGGTGTGCTCGGACCCCTCTACCTTCGTGATGACCGCCCGGCGGTTTTCATCAAAGTGGAAATCCTCCACGTCGCAGAAGGTGACGCTCTCTGCGCAGACCTGGCCGTTGATGGACTCGAAGGTCTGCCCTGGATGCACCTGGACGCCTTCCTCTATGGCCTGCTCGATTTCTTCCTCATCGGCTGTCATGATTTCCCGCTTTTCCAGGCAGGCCAGATGCACTTCTTCCGCACCCAGGCGCACGGCACTTCGGGCACAGTCAAAAGCAACGTTTCCGCCGCCTAGGACAATCACCCGTTTGCCTATGCCGGTGTCTTTCCCCATGGCGCTGTCCCGGAGGAAATCGGAGTTGACCAGCACGTTTTGCAGTCCGCTGCCTTTCATGGGCAAACGCACACCGCCGTGGGTGCCCACAGCCATCAGCACTGCGTCAAAATCTCTTAGCAGCTCCACCGGCTTTTCCACCCGGCAGTTTGTCTGTACCTGAACCCCGGCATCGGTTATGTAGGCCGCTTCCTTATCCACTACGTCACGGGGCAGGCGGTAAGAAGGGATGCCGTACTGCATCTGCCCGCCCAGCTTGGGGTAAGCCTCCTTAATGGTGACGCTGTGCCCCTGCTTGGCAAGGTACAGTGCTGCGGTCATACCACCAGGCCCGCCGCCCACTACACACACCTTTTTACCGGTAGGCGGCAATTGCTTCTGTTTGCCTTGCCACAGGCTGTTGTCCGCGTGCTCTGCGGCGTAACGCTTGATGTTCCGGATGGAGACAGGCTGGTTCAATTCGCTCCGCCGGCAGCCTTCTTCGCAGGCATGGTTACATACCCGGCCCAGGCACTCGGGGAAGGGCAGCTTCTCATGGATGACCGCGGTTGCCTCTGCATACCGGCCCTCTTTCACCAGGCGCACGTACCGGGGCACGTCCGTGTGGGCCGGGCAGGCTGCCTGGCAGGGGATGAGCTTATCTTTCTTCTCCGACGGCGTAAAGTCTGCCATATCCCGGATGGTGCCCGTGGGGCAGACCTCGGCGCAGGCACCACAAAAACGACAGTCCGCGTCTTTCAGGAGCTTATCGTGGAGGACTCCCACTTTTGTTTCCAAACCCTCTTTGCCATATTCCAGCACACCCACGCCCCGCAGGTCCTGGCAGGCCCGCACGCAGCGGCCGCACAGTACACAGCGGTTCATATCGTGGATGAGCAGAGGGTTCCGGTCATCTTTGGCAATACCCTTGACCCGGGTATGCATCCGGGCCGCAGACACGCCCATGTACTGGATCAGCGTCTGCAATTCGCATCTTCCGTACTTGGGGCAGGTGGAACAGTCCTCCGGGTGGGCCGCCAAAATCAATTCCATCGAAAGCTTCCGCAGCTTGTCGATAGCTTCGCTTTTTGTGCGCACAACCATGCCTTCTTTGGCCGCTAACTTACAGGAAGGCGTAACGCCATCCTGTCCCTCCACCTCTACGATGCACATCCGGCAGGAGCCCAGCTCGGGCAAGTCAGGATGGTGGCAGATGTGTGGGATGTAGATTCCGTTTTGGAGCGCTGCTTCCAACACGTTCATGCCTTCCGGCACCCGCAGCAGCGTCCCGTCAATCTGGATGTTGACTTCCAAAGTCTCATCTCCTTCTATATTTTTTTGGATTTGCACTTGCAATCCACATATTTTATGGTATACTTTGCGTATAGAAAGCGGAAGAATACGCAAAAAACTGTGTAAAATAACAACAAATGGAGCCGCTTTGATGTTTAAGCAACATTTTTGATTTGCTTTGTTGGT
>CANTDZ010000058.1 GCA_947652665.1 uncultured Clostridia bacterium | reverse complement strand
AGCTGCAAAACGGCCACACGGTGCTGGCCCACATTTCCGGCAAGCTGCGCATGAATTTCATCCGCATCCTGCCCGGGGATAAGGTCACCATGGAGATGTCTCCGTATGACCTTACCAAGGGGCGCATCACCTGGCGGTCGAAGTAAGGTATAAAGAAACGACCCGTACTAAGGAGGGTAATCATATGAAAGTAAGGCCTTCTGTAAAGAAAATGTGCGAAAAGTGCAAGATCATCAAACGCAAGGGCAAGGTCATGGTCATCTGTGACAACCCCAAGCACAAGCAGCGCCAAGGCTAATTTTTTGGAGGTGTAACCATGGCTCGAATTTCCGGTATCGACCTGCCCAGGGACAAGCGCATTGAGATCGCGCTGACCTATATCTATGGCATCGGCCGTAAGACCGCTTCTAACATTTGCGCCCAGACCGGCGTGGACCCGGATATCCGCGTCCGCGACCTTTCTGAGGACGATACAGCTAAGCTCAGGGACTATATCGATAAGAACTGCCACGTGGAAGGCGACCTGCGCCGGGACGTCGCGTTCGATATCAAGCGCCTCATCGAGATCGGCTGCTACCGCGGCGTGCGCCACCGCAAGGGCCTGCCCGTAAGGGGCCAGCGCACCAAGACCAACGCCCGGACCCGTAAGGGCCCCCGCAAGACAATGGCTAACAAGAAGAAGTAAGGAGGGGTTTCCCACATGGCAGCACAAAAGGGCACCAAGGGTACGGTGCGCCGCCGCCGCGAGCGCAAGAATATTGAGCGCGGCGCCGCCCATATCCAGTCCACATTTAATAATACCATCGTTACCATTACCGACACCCAGGGCAATGCGATCTCCTGGGCAAGCTCCGGCGAGCTGGGCTTCCGCGGTTCCCGCAAGTCCACCCCCTTCGCCGCGCAGACGGCCGCCGAGACCGCCGCAAAGCTTGCCATGGAACACGGCATGAAGTCTGTCGAGGTCTACGTAAAGGGCCCTGGCGCTGGCCGCGAGGCCGCCATCCGCGCCCTGCAGGCCGCGGGCTTGGACGTGTCCATGATCAAGGACGTTACGCCCATCCCCCACAACGGATGCCGTCCTCCCAAGAGAAGACGCGTGTAAATGCAGCAATAGGAGGTAACTAAAAGATATGGCAAGATATACAGAAGCCGTGTGCAAGCTGTGCCGCCGCGAGGGCCAGAAGCTGTTCCTCAAGGGCGAGCGGTGCTACACGGATAAATGCGCCATCAGCCGCCGGGCTTACGCCCCCGGCCAGCATGGCCAGGGCCGCAAGAAGACCTCGGAGTATGGCCTTCAGCTGCGCGCCAAGCAGATGACCCGCCGTTTCTATGGGGTGCTGGAGGGCCAGTTCCATCACTATTATGAGATGGCCACCAAGATGCCCGGCAAGGCCGGCGACAACCTGCTGATTTTGCTGGAGAGCCGCCTGGACAACGTAGTCTACCGCTGCGGCTGGGCCAGCTCCCGTGCGGAGGCCCGCCAGCTGGTGGTGCATGGGCACTATACCGTAAACGGCAAAAAAGTGGATATCCCCTCTTATCTGGTAAAGCCCGGCGAGACTGTCGCCATTAAGGACGGCAGCCGCCAAAGCGATAAGTTCAAGGCTGTGCTGGAAGCGAACTCCGCCCGGCCCACCCCCAAGTGGCTGGACGTGGACGCCCCCAATGCGCAGGCGAAGATTGCCGAGCTGCCCACCCGTGAGGACATTGACCTCGAAGTGGACGAGACGCTCATCGTCGAGTTGTACTCCAAGTAAGAGTAGGCCCCTGGCAATTTTTTGCGCTGTGTAAAAGGAGGATCGCGGATGATTGAGATAGAAAGACCCAAAATTGAAATAGCGGAAATTTTCGAGAACGGCACCTACGGCAAGTTCGTGGTGGAGCCCCTGGAGAGGGGCTTTGGCACGACATTGGGCAACTCCCTGCGCCGGGTTTTGCTGTCAAGCCTTCCTGGCGTGGCCGTAAAGTCTATGAAGATAGACGGCGTGCTGCATGAATTTTCCACCATCCCGGGAGTGAAGGAAGACGTCACCGAGATCGTGCTGAACATCAAGGGCCTGGTGGCGAAGCTGCACTGCGATGGGCCCAAGACCATTGAAATCTCGGCCGAAGGGCCCGGGGTGGTCACGGCCGATTCCATCAAGAGTGACAGCGAAGTGGAGATCTTGAACCCAGAGCTCCACATCTGCACACTGGGGGACGGGGCCAAGCTTTATATGGAGCTGACCCTTGATAAGGGAAGGGGCTATGTCTCGAACGAGCGCAACAAGCAGAACCTGCCGGAAGGCGTGATCGGGGAGATTGCGGTCGATTCTATTTACACACCTGTGCTCAAGGTCAATTTCAATGTGGAAAGCACCCGCGTAGGCCAAAGCATCGACTATGACAAGCTGACGCTGGAGGTCTGGACCAACGGAGTGATCAACGCCCAGGAGGCTGTGTCTCTGGCGGCGAAGGTCCTCACCGACCACCTGAACCTGTTCGTGGACCTGTCCGACAAGGGCAAGAGCACGGAGATCATGGTGGAGAAGGATGAGGGCGGCAAGGAAAAGGTCCTTGAAATGACCATCGAGGAATTGGACCTGTCGGTCCGTTCCTTCAACTGCCTCAAGCGCGCGGGCATCAACACCGTGGAGGACTTGATCTCCAAGTCCGAAGAGGACATGATGAAGGTGCGCAACCTGGGGCGGAAATCGCTGGAAGAGGTCATATGGAAGCTGGCTTCTTTGGGCTTCAGCCTGCGTAAGGATGACGAATAAGTTTTTTGACTGACGATAGGAGGGAATATCATGCCGGGAACCAGAAAACTGGGCAGGGCTACTGCCCATAGGACGGCGATGCTGCGCGGCTTGGTGACGTTTTTCTTTGAAAACGGCAAGATCGAGACAACCGTGACCCGCGCGAAAGAGGTACGCTCCTTGGCCGAGAAGATGATCACCATTGCCAAGGACGACAGCCTGCACAACAAGCGCCTGGTTATGGGGTTTGTCACCAAGGAGAGCGTGACCAACAAGCTCTTCACGGAGATCGCCCCCAAGTATG
Source organism: uncultured Clostridia bacterium (assembly GCA_947652665.1). Lineage (GTDB taxonomy): Bacteria > Bacillota > Clostridia > Oscillospirales > Acutalibacteraceae > Acutalibacter. The sequence goes on along the minus strand of CANTDZ010000058.1, from coordinate 12,330 downwards.
CCGACCGCAACGGCGGCTACACCCGCATTACCAAGCTTGGCCCCCGCCGCGGCGATGCCGCTGAGATGGCCGTTTTGGAGTTGCTGTAAGATTTACGCGTAAGGAAGGGCCGTGCTTGTGAGGAGCACGGCCCTTTTTGCGCAGGGAGGGGAACTGTTTATGAAAAAGCTGGCCTTTGCATTGCTGGCGGTTTTGATGCTGATGCTGCCCGTGACCGCCTCGGCCAACATGGCCGAAGGGCCGCGGCTGGTCCTCATCGTCCTGGGCGGGCCGAAGGATTTGCAGATAACCCTGGCGGGGGAGGAGGGCTCCGCCCCGCTGGAAGGCGTGCCCGTGGGGTTTGAAACGCATTTTGTCCTGGAATACCTGCATAGACAAGTAGGCCCGGAAACGGCTCTGGAAGTGCGCGGCACAGGGGTGGAATGGGACATCCCCATGGAGAAGATCAACCAGGCCGGCTACAACAGCCTGGTGACCCTGGACGTGAAAAACCATCTGGTGATATCCGGCCAGCCTCCCTGGCGGCAGCCGCTGCTCATTGGCATACGGGTGGTGTTTACGCTGCTGGTTGAGGGCGCCGTGTTCTACCTGTTCGGCTACCGGGAGAAGTTCAGCTGGCTTTTGTTCGCTGTCACCAATGTGGTCACGCAAACGGGCCTAAACATCCTGATAGCCAAGGCCGAGTATGGCCTGCTATACGGCTTTGGCCTGCTGGTGTACTTCGTGGCCGAGCCGCTGATTTTCCTTGCGGAAGCGCTGGTGTTCGCCATCCTGCTCTGGGAAAAAAGCTCCAAGCGCAACGCCGCCTGCGCCCTTACCGCCAACGCTGCCAGCCTGTTGCTAGGGCTGCTGTTGTTCGCGTTTTTGCCTATCTAGCTTAGCCGTTTACCTCCCAATACATCTTTGTTTTCGTGCTGACCTCGCCCTCTTTCAGGGTGAAGGTCAGTTCGTTCATTAAGGGCTCGCCCAGGCCGCCGATCTCGGGGATGGTGGAGTCGGCCGTGATGTGCAGCTTGTCCCCCACAAACTGGAACACGAACCGCTTGCCCGCCACCGTGCGGGTGTTGCGCATCTCGACCTCCAGCTTGTCCTTGGCGCGCCAGCGGCCGTTGGCTCCGTAGAGCACGCCGTTTACCCGGGACTGGGCAAAGTGGCCCTGCATCCCCACGTCAAAGGTAAAGGAGCCGTTGTCCTGCTGGCTTTCAAGGTGCAGCCCCGTCTCGTCAAAGTGGAAGGAGAGCGCCTGCAAGCTGCCGCCCTCGGGGGTAAACCGCCCCACGCCGCCCAGGATGTCTGCAAAGCCGGGGAGCGTGCTGTCGGGAACATACACCGCGCCGTCCAGGGACTGCTCGGCTCCGGGGCTGCGCATACCCAGCATGGGATTGAGCTCCAGGTTTTTCAGACGGTTTTCCAGCACGTGCAGGGACTTGTGGTCTTCGGGAAGGGGGGCGTCTGCCATGGCGGGAAGCAGCTTCTGCCAGACGGCGGTCAACACGGCCTGCAGCTTCATAGAGGCCGACTGGATGACCAGCACGGCGTCCTGCTCTGTCATGACGATGCCGTACTGCCCGAAGGCACCGTCGCCCCGGAAGACGCCGCTGGGGGCACACCGCCAGAATTGGAAGCAGTAGCCCACCTGCCAGTCGGGGTCGCCGTCCCAGCCGGCCCCGGCGTTTTCAATCTGCTTGGTTGTTGCCATGTCAAACCAGTCTGCGCCCAAGAGCTGCCGGCCGTCCCACTGGCCCTTGTTGGACACAAACTGCATGAAGCGCGCCATGTCGTCAATGGTCAGGGAGCACCCCGCGCCGCCCATGGAGACGCCGTTTTCCAGCTCGTGGCACTGGATGTCGCTCATGCCCAGGGGCTCAAAGAGGCGGGGCTTTAAGAATTCGGTCAGGGACAGGCCGGTCTTCTGCTTCAAAATGGCGCAGAGCATATTCGTACCCGCCGTATTATACAGGAAATGGGTGCCCGGCTCGTACACAAAGGGGTGGTGGAGGAAGTCCTTGACCCAGTCGTTCTGCTGGTTGGCACCCCAGGCGATCTCCGTCTCGTGGCCGCAACCCATCATGAGAAGATGCCGGATTTCGGCTTTCTTCAAATTCTCGCTGGGGTTTTCGGGAATCTTGTCGGGGAAAAGGTCGACCAGGCGCTCGTCCAGGGACAAAAGGCCTTCCTGCCGGGCAAAGCCGATGGCGGTGGAAGTCAGGCTTTTGCTAAACGAGAACATGATGTGGGGCTCGTCCATGGCGTAGGGCTTCCAAGCCCCTTGGGCGCAGACTTTCCCGTGGCGCAGCAACATAAAGCTGTGCATTTCGATCCCCTGTGCGTAGAGCTCCTCCAGCATGGCGGTGATGGCCGCCGAAGGGATGCCGACGCTTTCCGGTGTGCAGTGTTGCAGATTCATAGCAGTACCTCTCTTTCATGTTTTTGGTTGAAGCCCGTGCCCCATGTAGACTTTCTTGGGGCGCAGGGCCTTTATCTTTTCCAGGGATTTTTCCATCAAAGCCTTATCCTCATAGCACCAGGCAGGCCCCGGCTGGAGGAAGCCGGACAGGGCGTCCCCCGCCAGCAGTTCGCCGGAATCCAGCAGCACGCCCACAGACCCCGCCGTGTGCCCGGGCAGGGCGACCACCTTGCCGTCGTCGATGCCGTAAGGCGCAAGGGACATGCCGTCCTCCAAGAAAAAAGAGGGCTTCACGTCGGGGATGGCTTGCTGGCGGATGCTCCGGTTCGAAAGCCAGGCGAAAGCGCTGCCCCAGAGACCCTCGCCTTTAACAGTACGCTGTTCCCCCGCCAGAAGCGGCGCGTCCTCACGCCCCACGGCTACGGGACAGCCCAGCTCCTGGGAAAAGTAAGCGGCATTCTGGCAGTGGTCGAAATGGGCGTGGGTGAGGAGAATCAGCTTGACACCCATGTGGTGGCAGGCGGCTAAGGTCTCTTCGCCTTGCTTTTCCGTGCCGGTATCCACTAAAATGCTGGTCTTCCCGCCCCGGAGCAGGTAAGCGTGGGCCCCGCTGCCGGGCAGGGGGATCACTTGTGTTGGCATGGCAGCACCTCCTTATAAAAATTAGTATAGCACAGATTAAACCCGCCTGCAATTCCCAATACTAAAGGAAAATGGTATTGGAAAGGCAGGAAAGAGTATGATACGCATACAGAAAGTCATAGGCAGCGAAATTTTGGATTCCCGGGGCAACCCGACAGTCAGCGCCACCGTGCAGCTGAGTGACGGCACCGTGGGGACAGCCGCCGCGCCCTCGGGGGCGTCTACGGGTAAGTTTGAGGCGGTAGAGCTCCGGGACGGCGACCAAAGGCGTTATGGAGGCAAGGGTGTCCTCAAGGCGGTACGGAACATCAACGAGATCATTTCCCCGGCATTGGAGAAAGCCCAGCGGCTTACAGTGCGGCAGGTGGACGACATCCTCCGCCGATTGGACGGCACGCCCAACAAATCCCACCTGGGCGCTAATGCGACGCTGGCGGTATCGCTGGCCTGTGCCCGGGCCATGGCCGCCCACTACCGGATGCCCCTCTACCGCTTTTTGGGGGGAGCGGCGGCCTGCCGCCTGCCGGTGCCCATGATGAACATCCTAAACGGCGGGGCCCATGCGGCCAACAACATCGACATCCAGGAGTTCATGATCATCCCGGCCCAGGCGGAGAGCTTCAAGGAGGGCCTGCGGTGGTGCGCGGAGATTTACCACACGCTGGGCTCCCAGCTGCGGAAGAAGGGCCTGGCCACCGGCGTGGGCGATGAGGGCGGCTTTGCGCCGGACTTGAGCTCGGACGAGGAGGCTATTGAGGAAATCCTGAAGGCCGTGGAAAAGGCCGGGTACGGCGGCAAAATCACTTTGGCCCTGGACGCTGCCGGCAGCGAGTGGGCCCAGGAGGACGGCACCTACCGCCTGCCCAAGCGCGGCAAGGCCTACGTCACCGAGGACCTCATCGAGTACTGGGAGGGCCTTATTGACAAGTACCCCATCGTGTCCATCGAAGACCCCCTGGGCGAGGAGGATTTTGCCGGGTGGTCGGAAATGACCAGCCGTCTGGGAACCCGGGTGCAGCTGGTGGGGGACGACCTGTTCGTCACGAATATCGAACGCCTGCAACGGGGCATCGACGAGGGCGCGGCCAACGCCATCCTCATCAAGCCCAACCAGATCGGCACCCTCACCGAGACCCTGGAGGCCATCGACCTGGCCAAAAGGAGCGGGTACAAGACCATCATCTCCCACCGTTCCGGGGAGACGGAGGACACGTTTATCGCCGACCTGTCCGTGGCGGTGAACGCGGGGCAGATCAAAACCGGCGCGCCCTGCCGCACGGAACGGGTCGCCAAGTACAACCGCCTGCTGCGCATAGAAGAATGTTGACAATCTTCCCAAAATGCATTATCATGGTGGAAAGCATACAAGGGAGGTTTCACCATGGGAAAAGTTTTGGAAAGAATAGAGAACTGCGTGCGGGACATCCGCCAAATCACGGACTTCCAGCCCCGCGCCGCGCTGGTGCTGGGGTCGGGGCTGGGCGGCTTTGCGGATAAGATACGGGTCGTGGCCGAGGTGGATTATAAACAGATCAGCGGCTTCCCGGTATCGACCGTGCCGGGGCACAAAGGGCGCTACGTCTTTGGCTATGTAGAGGACACCCCCGTGGCCGTGATGCAGGGCCGTGTGCATTATTACGAGGGCTACTCTATGGAGGATGTGGTGCTGCCCATCCGCGTGCTGGGGGCCCTGGGGGCCAAGGAGCTCTTTCTCACAAACGCCGCCGGGGGCATCAGCCCGGAGCTGGCTTCGGGGAGCCTGATGCTCATTACCGACCAGATTACCATGTTTGTGCCCTCGCCGCTCATCGGGCCCAACGAGGACAAGCTGGGCGAGCGTTTCCCGGATATGTCGGAGGTCTACTCCAAGCGCCTGCGCGCCCTGGCCCGGCAAGCGGCCAAAGCCAAAGGCATCGACTTAAAAGAGGGCGTCTACGTGCAGTGCACAGGGCCCAACTACGAGACTCCGGCGGAAATCCAGATGTTCAAAGCCCTGGGCGCCGGGGCCGTGGGCATGAGCACTGCCTGCGAGGCCATGGCCGCCCGGCACATGGGGCTGGAGATCTGCGGGATCAGCTGCGTGACCAACCTGGCAGCTGGCCTCAGCGACAAGGCCCTGAACCACGAAGAGGTGCAGGAGATCGCCGACCGGGTGTCGGGGGACTTCCAGGGGCTCTTGTGGGAGCTGCTGAAATCGCTGTAAGAAAAAGGGGAGGTCCATATGGGAACCTCCCCCGTAAAAACGAATAACAGACAAACAGGCCTCCTATGTAGGATAATAACTACATAGGGGGTAATTATATGGCAGTCATGGATGCATCCGGATTATACCATGGGCAGGCAGGGATTGGCAATTTTTTTGTTGTCCCTTTCTCCTATCTGTGGTATAATATTTTCATTTAATAAATGCCAGGCGCAGCCAGACGGCGCGGCAAAGGAGTGGTATCCGTGATAAAAGGTATACGCAATAGTCTGTTGGCAATGTCCATCCTGTATATAGTTTTGGGGGCACTGCTGATTATTTTCCCTGACAAGGCGCTGAAGCTGGGGTGCGCGCTTATCGGAGTGGTAACTCTCGGCTATGGGGTCGTGCGCGTCCTTTCGTATATGCACGGGGGCAGTGCACAATCCCAGCGGTTCCAACTGTTTGCGGGAGTAGCGTTGGGTGTGATAGGAATTTTCCTGCTGGTGTGCCCGCAGTTTGTGGTGTCGCTCATCCCGGTGGCATTGGGAGTGTACATTCTGGTGGACAGCATTGCGGACATCAAGCAGGCGCTGGATTTAAAAGTGCTGGGCTTTGAAAAGTGGTGGATTTCCCTTCTGGCGTCGCTGCTGCTGGCGGCGTTCGGCGTTGTGATGATTTTGCAGCCCTTCTCGCTGGTGAGCCATCTGGTGATTTTCATCGGTGTGGGGTTTGTTTTCGATGGCGTGTTCACCCTGTTTAACACGGTTGCGGCAGACCGGGCCTATAAAAATTGAATGCAGGCAAAAAGAAAGCCTGCTCTACCGGGAAGCCTTTGAAGGCTTCTATCCGGGGCAGGCTGGGGTGACAAAGGATCTATGGATGCCGAACGCGGCATATAAAATTTCAGAGGATTTGCGTTTCAGGCCGGGCCGAAAGGGTCCGGCTTACTTCTTCTTCCGTGGCCATGGCCATAACGGCATCGGTTACAGACCGGGCCTCTTCCAAACTCCAGCGGGAAATAGCCGCGCGGATGGGCAGCACGGAAGTGGCCGCCACGCTGAAGTCCGTAAGGCCAAAGGCTAAAAGCAGCGGGGTCATGAGGGGGTCGGCGGCAGCTTCGCCGCACATCCCCACGGGGATGCTGTGGTCATGGGCGCACTGGATGATGTGGCGGATGGAGCGCAGCACGCAGGGCTGCAGCGTTGAGAATATTCCCGAAATTTGGGGGTTGTTGCGGTCGCAGGCCATCATGTAGCCGGTCAGGTCGTTGGTGCCGATGCTGAAAAAGTCGGAATCCCGCGCCAATATGTCCGCCAAAATCGCCGCCGACGGGGTCTCCACCATAATGCCCACCGGAATGTGCCCGGCGTACCCGATGCCCTGGGCGGTAAGCTCGGCCTTGGCTTTTTCCAGCAGGGCCCGGCCGGCCCATAGCTCCTCGGGGGTGGAAATCATGGGGAACATAAGCCGCACGTTTCCAAAGGCGCTGGCCCGCAGGATGGCCCGCAGCTGGGTCAGCAGGATTTCGGGATGCTGCAAACAGTAGCGGATGCCCCGAAGGCCCAAAAAGGGGTTTTCCTCCTTGGGCATATTCAGGTAGGGCAGGGCTTTGTCGCCGCCCAGGTCTAAGGTGCGGATGGTCAGGGGCCTGTCGCCCAAGGACACGGCCGCGCGCCTGTAAGCGGCAAACTGCTCCTCCTCGCCGGGCAGGCGGTCCCGGTCCATAAACAGGAATTCCGTGCGGAACAGGCCCACGCCCTCGCCGTCCTCCTCCAGGGCTTTCTCAGCGTCTTCGGGCTTGCTGATGTTGCAGTAAAGGCCGTAGGACTCGCCGCTGGCCGCCTGGGTAGGGACGCCGCGCATCTTGTTGAGCTGCCGCCGCCGGCGCAGGAAGCGGGCGCGCCGCTGCCGGTAGGCTCCAATGACAGCCTCGTCCGGGTCGGGCAGAACCTGCCCCTCGCTGCCGTCAACAATAACGTAAGAGCCGGGCTTCAGCAGCGTTGTCGACCCCGGCAGGCCCAGCACCGCCGGCACCTGCAGCGCCCGGGCCAATATGGCCGAATGGGAGGTCCGGCCGCCAATCTCCGTGACGATGCCGACAATATTCTTGGGGTTGATCCCCGCCGCCACGGAAGGCGAAATCTCCTTGGCCACCAGCACCGTCCCCTTGGGGGCCTTGCTGACCTCAATCTCCTTGAGCCCTAAAAGCACGCACAATAAGGCCGTCCGGATGTCCCGCACATCCGCAGCCCGCTGTTGAATTAAATCCTCGCCCGAAGCCAAAAACATAGCGATGAAAAGCTGGCTCACCTGATCCAACGCCGCTTCTGCCCGCTGGCCCCCGGCAATGCGCTTTTCAATCTCCCCGCAAAAATACGGGTCGGAGAGCATCTGGATGTGCGCCGAAATAATCTGCGCTTCCTTGTGCCCTGCCGAATGCCGCAAGAGCTCCGCCTGCTTCCGGGTGTTCTTGCAGAACGTCTCCACCGCCCCCTGGAACCGCACCAGTTCCGCCTTGGGGTCGGCGGGAGGCAGGTCGCTGTAAGCGAGGCTGTGCTCCTCCAAGAGCATCACCCGGCCTAAGCCGATCCCGTCCGATGCCGCTATTCCCTGCAACATTTGCCCCACCTGCCTTTCAGGGAATCGTATTGTATATTATTATACCGTATCCCATGCCATTATGCAAGCAAAAAAGGCCAAGCCGTGGCTTGGTCTTTTTTATACTCAAGCGCCTTCCCCGGCCACCGCCAGCATCAGTTTAATGCGGTTTTCCTGGTTGACCTTCGTCGCGCTGGGGTCATAGTCGATGGGCACGATGTTGGCCCGGGGGTACAGGCTTTTCACCTTGCGTATCATGCCCTTGCCCACAATGTGGTTGGGCAGGCATCCAAAGGGCTGGGTGCACACTACGTTCTCGTAGCCGTTCTCGATAAGCTCCATCATTTCGGCGGTCAAAAGCCAGCCCTCTCCCATTTTGCAGCCATAGCCGATAACCTTCCCGGCCAGGGCCTTCAAATGGGCGTAAGGCGACGGAGCCGTAAACTGCGGGTACTTCTTCACCGCCGCGATCAAGTCCGCCTCAAACTTGGTAAAATACCACTTGAGCAGCGTGCAGACCTGTTTCTTGGCGGCGTTCCCCCCATACAGCCGGATGTCTTCCAGGCGGTTGTCCACCTTGAAAATCATAAAGCCGACGATGCCGGGGGTCATGACCTCGCACCCCTGCTGGAAAAGGAAATCCTCCAGGTCGTTGTTGGCCAAGGGCGAATACTTCACATAGATTTCCCCCACAATGCCCACCTTGGTTTTCTCCCGCCTCTCCTGGGGGAGCCCCGCAAAGGAGCGGGTGATCTCGTCGAAATAGGCGCGCACCTCCCGCTGGGTGAAGGCCTTGTTCTCCTCAAAGAGCTTTGTCAGCCGCTTTATCCAGTCCTGCACCAGGGCGTCGCTCTGGCCGGGGGTGAGCTCGTAGGGCTTGGTCTGGTTTTTCAGCAGCATCAGCAGGTCGCCGTAGGTCAGGGCCGCAATGGCCCGGCGCAGCAGGGGCAGGGTGATCTTGAAGCCGCTGTTGGACTCCAGCCCCGACAGGTTCAGGGAGATCACGGGGATAAAGTCCAGGCCGTCCTTGTGCAGGGCCTTCCGGAGCAGGTGTATGTAGTTGGAGGCCCGGCACCCGCCGCCGGTTTGGGTCATGATAAGGGCGACCTTGTGCAGGTCGTACTTGCCGCTGTGCAGGGCGTGCATCAGCTGGCCAATGGACAGAAGCGCCGGGTAGCAGGTGTCGTTGTGCACATACTTGAGCCCCTCGTCTACGATCTCCCGGCCCGTGGTGCGCAAAAGCTCGATCTTGTAGCCAAAGCTCTCCAGCACATTCTTGATGAGCTCGAAGTGGATGGGAGCCATGTTGGGGGTGAGGATGGTGTATTCCTTTTTCATTTCCCGGGTAAATTCGATGCGGCCTGTGCTTTCCATAAAAAGCCCTCCTTTCAGTTCCCGAGGCCCAGGGCGGCAAAGAGGCTTCTTAGCCGGATGCGCACCGCGCCCAGGTTCGTGATTTCATCGATCTTAATCTGCGTGTAGATGCGGTCGCCGCCCTCCAGGATGGCGCGCACCTCGTCGCCGGTGATGGCGTCCACCCCGCAGCCGAAGGACACCAGCTGCACCAGGTTGATGCGCTTGTCCTGGGACTGCACCACATATTTAGCGGCGGCGTAAAGGCGGGCATGGTACGTCCACTGGTTCAGGACGCCCACGGGGAATTTTTCAATTTCCCCGCTGACGGAATCCTCCGTCACCACCACGGCCCCGCATTCGCAGATGAGCTTGTCGATGCCGTGGTTGATTTCCGGGTCCAGATGGTAGGGCCGGCCGGACAGGATGACCACCGGGAGGTTTTCCTCCTTTGCCTTTTGCAGGTACTCCCGGCCTTTGTCGCGGATGCGCTGCATATACGCATCGTACTCGGCGTAGGCGGCTTTGGCGGCGGCCTTTATCTCTCTAAGGGGTATCTCCGGGAAGTATTTCGCCAGGATGCCCTGCATCTTCTTGGGGAAATCCTTGGGGCGGTGGATGCCCACATAGTCATAGATGTATTTAATCTTCGACAGCGCCGTGACGTTGGCGTCCAGCACCTCCGGGTAATAGGCGACCACCGGGCAGTTGTAGTGGTTGTCGCCCTTATGCTCGTTGACGTTGTAGCTCATGCAGGGGTGGAAAATGGCGTCGGGCCCCTTTTCCAGCAGGGCTTCCATGTGGCCGTGCAGGAGCTTGGCCGGGTAGCACACGGTGTCCGAGGGGATGGTGTGCTGGCCCTTAAAGTAAAGCTGCCGGGTGGACTCCGGGCTGGACTCTACCCCGAACCCTAGCTTTGTAAAGAACGTATGCCAGAAGGGGTACAGCTCAAACATATTCAGCCCCATGGGGATGCCGATAAGCCCCCTTTGGCCCTGGGTGGGCGCGTAAGATGCCAGCAGCTGCTTTTTGTAGTCGTAGAGGTTGTAGTGGGCAGCGGCGTTCTTCTTTTGCAGGGGCTTGTCACAGCGGTTCCCGGCGATGTAGCGGGCTCCGTTGGCAAAGGTGTTTACGGTCAGGCGGCAGTGGTTTTGACAGCCATTGCAGGTGGTGGCCTTGACCTCGTGGGTGAATTCTGCCAGCTCGTCCGGCCCCAGGATGGCGCTTTCGCCCGTGCCCTTCTCCTGGGCGTACAGCGCCGCACCGTAAGCGCCCATCAGGCCGGAAACGGAGGGGCGCGTCACATACTGGCCGATCTCCTTCTCAAAGGCGCGCAGGACGGCGTCGTTCAAGAAGGTGCCCCCCTGCACCACAATGTGCTTGCCCAAGCTTCGGGCGTCGGTGACGCGGATAACCTTATACAAGGCGTTCTTCACCACGCTGACGGAAAGTCCGGCAGAGATGTTCTCAATGCTGGCGCCGTCCTTTTGGGCCTGCTTTACGGAAGAATTCATGAACACTGTGCAGCGGGAGCCCAAATCCACCGGGTTCTCGGCGAACAGGCCGCACTTGGCGAAGTCGGCCATTTCATAGCCCAGGGCCCCGGCAAAGGTCTGCAAAAAGGAGCCGCAGCCGGAGGAACACGCCTCGTTGAGGAAAATGTTGTCAATGGCCCCGTTCTTAATCTTGAAGCACTTGATGTCCTGGCCGCCGATGTCGATGATAAAGTCCACGTCGGGCTCGAATTTTTTGGCGGCGGTGAAGTGGGCGATCGTCTCCACCACGCCCAAGTCCAGGGAAAAGGCGTTCTTGATGATTTCCTCGCCGTAGCCCGTGGAGGCCGCTGCTTTAATTTTTATGTGCGGGAATTTCTTATACAAGTCCTGCAAAAACTCCTTGACAAGGGGCACCGGGTTGCCGGAGTTGGGCAGGTAGCGGGAGAAGATGATCTCCTGCCGGGCGTTGACCGCCACCGCCTTTACCGTGGTCGAGCCAGCGTCTATGCCAATATACGCGATGCCGTCTTCGGGCAGGGGAGCGTCGGTGGCCACCCGGTCCTTCTCGTGGCGGCGGGTGAACTCATCGTACTCCTCCTGGTCGTGGAAGAGGGCCATGCCGCTCTGGTAGCTGCGGCTGGAGCTGTAATTCTTTACCTTCTCCGTAATCTCCTCCAGGTCGAACTCCTCCACCTGGGGCGACAGCGCCGCGCCAGCCGCCACGTAATAGAGGGAGTTTTCTGGGCAGATGCCCGTGACCCCCAATATCTCATCGAAAGCCTCCCGCAGGCCGGACAGGAATGTCAGCGGCCCGCCCAGGTACACCACGTTCCCTTCGATTTCCCGCCCCTGGGCCAGCCCGGCAATGGTCTGGTTCACTACGGCGTGGAGGATGCTCTTGGCGATGTCGTCCTTCTGCGCGCCCTGGTTTAAAAGCGCCTGTATGTCTGACTTGGCGAACACCCCGCACCGGGACGCAATGCTGTACGTCCGGGTGCTCTGGGCGGCAATCTCATTGAGCTCCCCGGGCGTGAGCCCCAAAAGAGTCGCCATCTGGTCGATAAACGCCCCCGTGCCCCCGGCGCAGGAGCCGTTCATGCGCACCTCCATCGAGCCGGAAAGGAACAAAATCTTTGCGTCCTCGCCGCCCAGCTCGATGACTACGTCTGCCTGGGGCAGGTATTTTTTCACCGCCGTCCGCGTGGCGTAAACCTCCTGCACAAAGGGGATTCCCAAATCCTCCGCCAGTCCCATGCCGGCCGACCCCGATATGCACAGCCCGGCCTCCCGGGCTTCCGGGAACCTCTCCCGTATCCGGGAAAGCATCCCCGATGCCTTCTCCGGTATCTGCGAAAAATGCCGCTCATATTCCTGGAACACCGCCTGGCCGTCTTCCCCGTACACCAGGCACTTCAACGTCGTAGACCCTACATCCAAACCGATTCTCATACTTCACCTGGCCCTTTCTGTTTCGAACCCAATTTGATGTTCAGTATATCATTTTTCGACAGAAAAATCAATATTTTTGCCTGTAACAATCCTTACCAAAAGATACTTCCGTACCGGCAGATTTATGTGCCAAAAACGCCGGGGCCGTGTTGCGCATTTGGTCGAATCGTGCTAAAATGATTTTGCTTGCCTTCCCTATA
>CANTDZ010000057.1 GCA_947652665.1 uncultured Clostridia bacterium | reverse complement strand
GCATTAAAAATAAAAAAATAAATTATAAAGATATTAAAAATTAAAAAAAGTCACGGCACAGAAACTAACGAGCTTTTATACCAATTAGGAATTGCTTACGACAATTACGATTATCGTGCTGATTGTGCAGCAGCGTTGGAAGATGCTATGCTGGGACTCTCAGATGATGAACTTATAGCAAAAATTCAATCCTGGCTTTTAGAATATACGGGAACCTCGAGTAAATTGTCAGACGAGGAACTTGCACTAAAAACACTTTTGAATTGTTTAGGCTATGATATCGAAAAAGAATGTGGAGAATATTATTTTTACTTGGATTTAGGAGATTCGAATAGAGGGCGTTCTTTAGTTTCTGATAGAGATGTTTTTGAGCTTATCCAATGTACACAGAGCGGCTTGAAAACAGCAGCAAAATCTCTTGAACTTAAAGTCATTTCCAGACAAGATTTTATTAAACGTCTTTCTCAGTCTCACCAGAATCCCCCTCAATCCCCACAACCCCCAAAAGAAGAACCTACCCCAGAAAATGGCTAAAGGCCCCTTGTGAGGCCACACAGAGCCTGTAAACAGCAAAAGGAGCTGGTCACCCTGCTAGAACGCATAAAAGCCCTATGCCGGGCGAATAAGATAATATGGACACACCATTGCCTAACACGGATGCTGCAGCGGGGCATAAGCCGGGATGAAGTAAAAGCCGGGCTGCTACACATTGTGTGCGGTGTTACGGACACGGAACTATGGATCGTGACCGCCTATCGGCCCGACCTGGCCCAGTGGGAGCCGGACTTTAAGACGCGAAAGGAGACTAAAGCATGAGCTGCTTTTTTTGCAAAGGGGAACTAAAGGAGCAAACCACCAATTTCATGACAGAGCTTGACAACTGCTTTATTATCGTCAAGAACGTGCCCTCACTGGTATGCGCCCAGTGTGGGGAGGTTTCCTATACGGACGAAGTGGCGGCGCGCCTGGAATGCATCGTAAAGGCCGCGCGTCAGGCTGTGTCCGAGGTGGCTATTGTCAATTACAGTGCGGCATAAGGAGGAACACTATGGAATACACCGTAAACTTTACGTGGGACACAGAAGCAAGCGTCTGGATCGCCACTAGCGAAGATATACCCGGTCTAGTACTGGAATCGGGATCCTTTGATGCCCTAGTAGAGCGGGTGCGCTTTGCTGCGCTGGAGCTGATTGAACTTAACGGTCAGGAAGCGGCTCCCGCCACCCTGACGATCATGTCCAAGCGGCAGGAAAGGGTCTTTGCATAATGGCGGAGTATGAGAAAAGAGTGCGGGACATCTTAACGGAAAACGGCTGCACCTTCTGCCGCCACGGCAAGGGCGACCATGATATTTGGTATAGTCCCATAACCAACCGGCACGTGGCCGTGGATGGAAAAATCAAATCGCGGCACACGGCAAATGCTGTATTGAAGCAATGCGGAATCGGCTACAAATTTTAGTGGAAGGGAGTGCGGCCCCATGAACCACGCCGTAATCTACGCCCGGTTTTCTTCCGATAAACAGACTGAAGCCAGCATAGAAGCACAGGTGCGCGCCTGCCGGGAGTATGCCGCCACCCATGACCTCCATGTGCTGGACGTGTACGCCGATGAAGCCATAAGCGGCGCCGGGGCCAAGACTGCCAGCCGCAAAGCCTACCAGAAGATGCTCCGGGATGCAGGCAAAGGACAGTTTGACACCATCCTCATCCACAAGTATGATCGCATAGCACGTAACTTAGGAGAACACGTGAACCTGGAGCAACGTCTAAACAAGCTGGGTGTTACCCTCATAGCCACGGCCCAGGACTTTGGATCAGCCAAAGAAGCCAAAATTATGCGGGCTATCACGTGGAGCCTGTCGGAATATTATCTTGACAACTTGTCCGAGGAAACCAAAAAAGGCCACCGTGAGACGGCCTTAAAGGGCCTGCACAACGGCGGTTATCCTCCTTTTGGATATGACGTGGTGAATCAGCAATACATAATAAACGAGCTGGAGGCAGCCTTTGTGCGCAAAATATTTGACGCCGCCCAGAATCGCTGGGGTTTTACGGAAGTCATAAAGGAGATGGACGAAAGGGGCAGGCCCATCAAATACCCGCAGATTTACGAGATATTGCGAAATGAGAAGTACACCGGGGTATACCTTTATTCTGCCGAGGAAGAAAAGGACAGGGAGAAGCGGCGTGAAAAGCCCCATGCCATACGCATAGAAAACGCCCTGCCGGTACTCATCGACAGGGCGCAGTTTTTGGAGGTGCAGAAAATCATGGACGGACGCAAACAGACCGGGAAGAAAGCGAACTACCTTTGCAGCGGCTTAGTTTACTGTGAGTGCGGGGCCAAAATGCACGCGATGAAATCCGAGCGCAAAGGTCACACGTATTATTATTTCGTGTGCTCTAAAAAGTGCGGCGCTCCTGTGGTGAAAATGGAGGAAGTGGATAAAGCTGCACTACAGTATCTGCACGATTTGCTGTCCGAGGAAAAACAACAGCGCATCACCCGGGCCATCCAGAAGTACCAGACCGGGGAGGGTTCCCGTATGGAGGAATTCAAAGCCGTGCTGCAAATGCGCATCCAGGAAAAGCGCCGGCAGTATGACGCGCTACTTTCTAACCTGTCCACTGGCAAGCTTCCTGCCGAGGTGGTGGCGGATATCGGCGAGGAAATGGCCGCAATAAAAAATCAGATTGTCGCTCTGGAAAATACCGAACCACCCAAAGATTTTACCGTGGAGCATATCCGGGCATGGCTGAAATCTATCAAAGCCGCGCCGGATGAAAAGGCTGTGCACTTGCTCATTGAACGCATAGACATAAAAAACAAGACCGAAACCAACATACGCAGTACATTGGAAACGGTCTTGGGTGAAAGTGGTTGCGGGGGCTGAATTTGAACCAACGACCTTCGGGTTATGAGCTGCAGTGATAAATTTCATTGGCCCCTTTTTAGCGCTTTTGGGGCCTCTCTGCTCTGAAAAGCCGTCATGATCAACACATACTGCCGCAAATACCACACTGGTTTTTTCCGATTCTGGGTCAACTTATGGGTCAACGAAATTGGAACAAGCTCAAACTTTGCGCTGCATAACAAAGAAATAAGACACCTTTCCGGCTATCCGTCCCGCCCGGCTATAACCGCCTCCGCCACCTGCCTCTTCGTAATCCCCCTCTCCATCGCCAACCTCTCCAGCGCCCGGTGAGCCTCCGGCTCCGTCAACCCCTGGCGATCCATAAGCGCCCACTTAGCCCGGTCAATAATCCGCAGCTCTTTGATCTTCTCCTCCACCGAAGCCTGCCTGCCGCTCTTTATCCGCAGACGTTCCCGCACGGCGCACAAAGCCCGCACGGAAAATTCAGCCAGCGCCCGGGAACTGGGCCGCCGCAAAGTCAGCACCCCGCACCTTTGCACCCGCCCTGCCACCTCCTCAAAGGACTCGGCCCGTGTAATCAGCAGCACCCCGGCCTCGGTCTCCCCGCACAGATCCTCCGCCAACTCAATCCCCGGCCCGTCCGGTAAAGGCGAGTTGATAAAAATCAAATCGAAATCCCGCTCTACAAGCACCCGCTTAGCCTCGGCCTGGCTGCGAACCTCACACACAGGGTCAAACTCCCCCGGAGGCAGCAGGGGCCCCAGACTCTCCCGCAGCCTGCCGCCAGAGGACACGATCAGCACACTATACGGGTTCGGCTCAAACACCATGACTGCCACCTACCGCCGCCATCAACTTATAGGGATTCAGCCAGCCGTCCTCCGGGTCGACTTCCCACCTGACCTCCCCCTCCCGCACAAACACGCGCGGGGGCTTCGCAAATTCTGCAAACAGCCCGCTCTGGTCGGCCATGGTGCGCACCACCGCCCGGAACGTCAGCAAATCGTCCGCCGCCCGCAAAAGCCCAGCCCCCCGGTAACGTATCAGGTTCTCCCCCGGCCCCGCCCCGTGGTGGGAGCTTTGGGGCTCTATGCCCATCTGCTCCAACGTCAGGCAGATAGCCCGCCGCACGTTCTCCCCCCGGTCGGCGGGGGCAATGTCCAGATATCCCGCCTCGTCGTAAGGCTCCGCCGTGGGCCTGTCCTGCTCGTCCAGCTTGTAAAGGGTAAAAGGCGATTCCACCGACACAACCCTCTGGGAAACCAGAGTCTTTAGCTGTGCCCGGAAATCCTGGGGCCAGGGCGAGCCGTCTGGCATC
Source organism: uncultured Clostridia bacterium (assembly GCA_947652665.1). GTDB lineage: Bacteria > Bacillota > Clostridia > Oscillospirales > Acutalibacteraceae > Acutalibacter. The sequence goes on along the minus strand of CANTDZ010000057.1, from coordinate 11,399 downwards.
AGCAAATCGCAGAACATGTGCACCACCCGCCCATGCTGGGGCCGCCAGGGCATTTGCAGGAGCGTTCCAGGGTCAGGCCGCAAAAAGACTACCCCTGCCGCAAAACCCGGCACGCCTCCCGCGTCAATGGGGATGCCGGTGTCAAAAGCCCTCGGGAGCTCCCCGGGCATAATGGCGATATTCTTCTGCCCGCCCTGGGGGTCGCAGAAGGCCAGGCGGATGAATTTCACATCCTCGCTTTCCACATAGCGCAGAACGTCCTTTTCTGTAAAGTCCATGATTTCTCCCTCCTTAATTTGCCACATACATCTGCCGGTACGGATTGCGGCTGTCCGGGGTCACCAGGGTAAAGGGGGCGTCCAGAACCTCCTCGAGGTCTTTGCCGAAATGCCCGCAGAACTCCTTAATATAAGGCCGCACGGCTTCTAAATCCTCCAGCCCTGCCAGACGCGCCGTCACCTGCTGGGGGAAAAGCAGCTCTTCCGGCCTGCACCGCAAAAACACCCGTCCCCCGTGCATGCCCGTGCAGGGGAAGTTCCCCGCAATAGGCCCCCGGCCCGAAAGCCCCAGCACCACGAGAATCCCCCCGGCTTGGTATTCGCCCAAAAAGCTCCCGGCCCTGCCGCCGATGACCATCACCGGCAGCTTGCCCGCGTACTCCTTCATGTGCACCCCGGCCCGGTAGCCCGCCGACCCTTCCACATAAATCTTCCCGCCCCGCATGGCGTACCCGGCGGTATCGCCCACATTGCCGTGTATGACAATCTCCCCGTCGTTCATGGTATCGCCCACGGCGTCCTGAGCGTTGCCGCACACCTCCAGCGCCGCGCCGTTTAAGTAAGCCCCCAACGCATTGCCCGGTATGCCCTCTATGCGGATGCGCCTGCCGTCCATCCCGGCCCCCACAAACCGCTGGCCTAAACACTCGGTTACCGTCACAGAGCCCTCCGCCGCTTCCAACCGTTGGCCCAACTCTACAGCCGAAAGCCCCCGGGCGTTTATCTCACAAGACATTATACCGCATCTCCTTTCCTTTGTCACGCGCCGGCGTGGGCGACCCCCAGAATCTCCAACTCCCCGGCCGTCAACCCAATACCCCGCAGCATCAGCCGGTTCCCTCTTAGGGCTTCAATAGAGTTGATCCCCATGCCGCCCAGCATTTCCATGAGCTCATGGTTCCAGGCGGTCAAGAGGTTACAAAGACGCCTCGCGCCCTCCTTTGGGTCTAAGCGGGCCACCAACTCCGACCGCTGGGTAGCAATGCCCCAGTTGCACGTACCCGTCTGGCAGGTGCGGCACAAATGGCACCCCAACGCCAGCAGCGCCGCCGTGCCCAAATACACCGCATCCGCCCCCAGGGCGATGGCCTTGGCCACGTCTGCCGAAGAACGGATGCTCCCCCCGGCGATGAGCCCCACTTCATTCCGGATCCCCTCGTCCCGCAAACGCTGGTCTACCGCCGCCAAAGCCAGCTCAATGGGAATGCCCACGCTGTCCCGAATGCGGGTAGGAGCCGCCCCCGTGCCGCCCCGAAAGCCGTCTATGGCGATGATATCCGCGCCGCTTCTGGCAATCCCGCTGGCAATAGCGGCAATATTATGCACAGCGGCCACCTTCACAATGACCGGCTTTTTGTGGTGAGTGGCCTGCTTCAGAGAGTACACCAGCTGGCGCAGATCCTCAATGGAGTAAATATCGTGGTGAGGCGCGGGCGAGATAGCGTCACTGCCCTCGGGAATCATGCGCGTGCGGGAAATATCCGCCCCCACCTTTGTCCCAGGCAAATGCCCGCCGATACCCGGTTTTGCCCCCTGGCCCATCTTGATCTCAATCGCCGCCCCGGCGTTCAAATACCCTTCGTGCACGCCAAACCGCCCCGACGCCACCTGCACGATGGTGTTCTCCCCATAGGCGTAAAAATCCTCATGCAAACCGCCCTCGCCGGTGTTGTAGTAAATGCCCAACTCCTCCGCCGCACGGGCCAGGGCCTCGTGAGCGTTGTAGCTGATAGACCCGTAGCTCATAGCCGAAAACAGCATCGGCATCGAAAGCTCCAGCTGAGGCGGCAGCTCACAGGTAAACTTCCCATCCGCCCCCCGCTGAGGACGTTCCGGCTTTTTGCCCAAAAACACCCGGGTCTCCATAGGCTCCCGCAGAGGGTCGATGGAGGGGTTTGTCACCTGGCTGGCGTTTAGCAGCAGCTTGTCCCAGTAAACCGGGTAGCGCTTAGGGTTGCCCATGCTGCTTAACAGCACCCCGCCGCTTTGAGCCTGCTTAAACACCTCCTTGATGGTGTCCCCGTCCCAGTTGCCGTTTTCCCGCAAAGCGCAGTCCGACTTGACGATTTTCAACGCCCGGGTGGGGCACATGGCCACGCAGCGGTGGCAGTCTACGCATTTCGCGTCGTCGCAGAGGAGCGCCTGCCTCTTTTCATCATAGCTGTGTACGCCGTTTGCGCACTGGGCGATGCACCCCATGCACCGGGTACACCGGGCCTCATTGCGCACTACTTCAAACTCCGGGTAGATATCCCATTGACCCATTTTAATACGCCCCCTCTCTCACACGCACGATAACCGGCTGGCCCCCCGCCGGGGCCCAAATGTTTTCCGCTTCCGGCTCTATGGCCCGTATAGCGGCTTCCTCGCTGGCGATGTATACCCGGTCGTCCTTCTCTCCCACTACCATACTGCGCAGTTTCAGACGGTCATTCAGGGCCATCAGCCCACCGGCAAAGCCCAATATAATAGAAAACGGCCCCGTAATCAACAAGCTCGGGTACAGGGTGCGCAGATAGCTGAGCTCTTTCCTTTCGGCTTCCCCCTTGCGCTCTATGGTCGACCAGAAAGGCGCAGCTATCACCGAAGCCATTTCTTCTAAGCTAAGTCCTTGCTTGCGCTGTAAAAAATCGGCGATGTAGGTGATGACCTCGGTGTCCGTCTGCAAGGTGCAGCGGTAGCCGTACATTTCAATGGTGCGGCGGTTGCAGTCGTAAGAGGAAATCTCCCCGTTGTGCACGATCGTCCGGTCCAGCAGCGCGAAGGGGTGTGCCCCGCCCCACCAGCCGGGGGTATTGGTGGGGTAACGCCCGTGGGCTGTCCAGCAGTAGCCGTTATACTCTTCCAGGCGGTAAAACTCGCCTACGTCCTCGGGGTAGCCTACGGCCTTGAACACGCCCATGTTCTTGCCGCTGGAAAACACGTAGGCCCCGGTATATTTTGTGTTGATGTGCATGACCAGCCGGGCGATGAACTCCTCCTCGTCCTGCTGGCGGCTCTGCAAGACCGAGCGTAGCGGGGCTACAAAGTACCGCCAGATAAGGGGTTCGCCGATGATAGCCGGTATTTTACGGGTGGGTATGTTCTCGGCCCGCACGATCTCCGCTACAGCCCGCAGGTTGGCTTCCACGGCGTTTCGAGCCTCATCCGTATCATAGAAGATGTGCAGGGCAAAAAAGTCCTTATATTCGGGGTAGATGCCGTACCCCGCAAAGCCGCCGCCCAATCCGTTGGAGCGCTCGTGCATGGGGCGCATGCTTTCAATCATGGCGCTGCCGTTTATGGGCCTGCCCTCCCGGGAGATCACCGCCGAGATGGCACACCCCGAGGGGATGCGCACCTGGCCTTCCCAAAGTTCCTGTTTTATCATAATCGTCCCTCCAAAAAATAAAGAGGACAAAGCCGTCCGCGAACGCCTTTGTCCCCTGAGTGCCATTATACATTATGCAAGTACATCTTGTCAATCCTGCATAATTTGATAACAATTTTCTGTTATCTCCATAAAAAACTGTCTATGCGGACAAAAATGCAATTTATATATTGACAGCCTGCAAAAATTGGTGTATGCTGGTTTGCGTTGAGAGACAACGGCGTCCCCTGGGCGAGTTGCCTCTCTTTTTTGTTTTTACACAGGAAAGGAGAAACAATTATGACCACTCAATACAATGTACCCGACTTCTTCGCCTGCAAAGTCTTTGACGAGCAGACCATGCGCTCCCGGCTGTCCCCGGAGGTGTACCAGTCTTTAAAGCGCACCATCCGCCGTGGCGCGCGGCTTGACCTGTCCCTGGCAAACGCGGTAGCTTCCGCCATGTGCGCCTGGGCCGTGGAAAACGGCGCGACCCATTTCACCCACTGGTTCCAGCCGCTTACGGGCATCACCGCCGAGAAACACGACAGCTTCATCAACCCGGCTCCCGGCGGGCGGGTGATCATGGAGTTTTCCGGCAAGGAGCTGGTCAGGGGCGAACCGGACGCTTCCTCCTTCCCCTCGGGCGGCTTGCGGGCCACCTTTGAAGCCCGGGGCTACACGGCCTGGGATCCTACCAGCTTTGCCTTTATAAAGGATAAGACCCTGTGCATCCCCACGGCGTTCTGCTCTTACGGGGGCGAAGCCCTGGACAAGAAAACACCCCTTCTGCGCAGCATGGAGGCCCTGAACAAGCAGGCCCTGCGCATCTTGCGGCTGTTCGGCAACGAGGATGTCACCCGCGTGACCACCAACGTGGGCCCCGAGCAGGAATACTTCCTGGTGGACCGGGAGATGTACTTACAGCGCAAAGATTTGATTTACACGGGCCGCACGCTGTTTGGCGCCAAGCCTCCCAAGGGCCAGGAGCTGGAGGACCATTACTTTGGCTCCATCAAGCCCCGGGTGCAGGCGTACATGGACGACCTGAACGAAGAATTGTGGAAGCTGGGCATTTTAGCCAAGACCGAGCACAACGAGGTGGCTCCCGCCCAGCATGAATTGGCTCCCATCTATTCCAGCACCAACGTGGCTACCGACCACAACCAACTGACCATGGAGATCATGAAAAAGGTAGCCCGCAAGCATGGCCTCGTGTGCCTGCTGCACGAAAAGCCCTTTGCCGGGGTAAACGGCAGCGGCAAACACAACAACTGGTCCATGGCAACCGATACCGGGGCGAACCTCCTCTCCCCCGGCGGCACGCCCTACGAGAACGCTCAGTTTTTGCTGTTCCTCACCGCCGTCATCAAGGCCGTGGACGAGTACCAAAGCCTTCTGCGCTTGAGCGTAGCCACTGCAGGCAACGACCACCGCTTGGGTGCAAACGAAGCTCCGCCTGCCGTCATCTCCATCTTTTTGGGCGACGAGCTTTCCGCTGTGCTGGAAGCCATCGAGACCGACAGCCCCTATGAAGGTGCGGCCCAGAAGAAGATGAAGCTGGGGGTGGATGCCCTGCCCCGCATCACCCAGGACACCACCGACCGTAACCGCACCAGCCCCTTTGCGTTTACGGGCAATAAGTTTGAGTTCCGTATGGTAGGGTCGGGGGACTCCATTGCCTGTGCGAACATCATGCTCAACTCGGCGGTGGCGGAAGCGCTCAAGCAGTTTGCGGATGATTTGGAGGGGGCGGCCGACTTTGACGCAAGGCTTCACGAGCTGATAAAGGAGAACATCGCCGCCCACAAGCGCATCCTCTTTAACGGCAACGGATATGACGACAGTTGGATAAAGGAAGCCGTAGAAGAACGTGGCCTGCTGAACCTGCCCACTACCCCGGACGCTATGTCCCACCTGCTGGACGAGAAGAACGTGGAGATGCTGCTTTCACACGGAGTGTTCAAGGAAAGCGAGCTGCGGTCGCGGTATGAGATACAGCTGGAGAACTACACCCGTACAGTGAAGATAGAAGCGCTGACCATGCTGGACATGGCGAAGCGGGAGATACTACCCGCGGTGGAATCTTACGGGGCCAGCCTAGCCAGGGCTATGGCCGACAAAACAGGCATAGACCCGGCGCTAGTAAGTGTCTATGAAAAGAAGGCCAGTGCAGACCTGTCCCACCTGCTGGACGCCATAGACGGGGCCGCGGACGGGCTCGCCCAGGCAGTGGAAAAGCTGGAGGGAGCCGGGGATATCACCGCCCAGGCGTTCCTTATCAAAGATGAAATCATCCCGGCCATGGAGGCTTTGCGGAAGCCTTGCGATGAAGCCGAGACGGTGGTGGCACAGAAATATTGGCCGTTCCCCACGTATGGGGAGCTGTTGTTTGGGGTATAAAAAATAGCTTTGAGAGGTGTTTCACATGACGGTAGAATTTTGGTTTTTGATAGGTGCGGCGCTTGTGTTCTGGATGCAGGCGGGGTTTGCCATGGTGGAAACGGGCTTTACCCGGGCCAAGAACGCGGGCAACATCATCATGAAGAACCTGATGGATTTTTGCATTGGCACGGTAGTGTTTTCCTTGCTGGGCTACACCCTGATGATGGGCGAGGACGCGCTGTTCGGGCTTATCGGCCTGCCCAACCTAGATTTGTTCACCCACTTTGCGGACTTCATCGCGGCCCCGGCGGAGGGCTTTACGGACGCTTCCTACTTCGTGTTCAACCTGGTGTTCTGCGCTACCACGGCCACCATTGTTTCCGGGGCCATGGCAGAGCGCACGAAGTTCTCGTCCTATTGCATCTATTCGGGAGTCATCTCCCTGCTGGTGTACCCCATCGAAGCCCACTGGATTTGGGGCGGCGGCTGGCTGTCCCGGCTGAGCTTCCATGACTACGCCGGGTCCTGCGCCATCCACATGGTAGGCGGCATTGCGGCGCTGGTGGGGGCGGTTATCTTAGGGCCGCGCATCGGCAAGTACGTGACGGATCAGGCGGGCAAGGTGGTAAAGGTCAACGCCATACCCGGGCACTCCATCCCTTTGGGGGCGCTGGGCGTGTTTATCCTGTGGCTGGGGTGGTACGGGTTTAACGGCGCCGCCGCCACGACTCCCAGCGAGCTTTCCGCCATCTTCCTGACCACCACTATTGCGCCCTCTGTAGCCACCTGCACCACTATGGTTTACACTTGGCTGAAAAACGGCAAGCCGGACGTTTCCATGTGCCTGAACGCATCCTTAGCGGGCCTGGTGGGCATCACCGCCGGGTGCGACGCGCTGGACGCTGTGGGCGCTGCGGTCGTGGGCATTGTGTCCGGTATCCTGGTCGTGGTGGTAGTGGAGGTGCTCGACCTGAAGCTGCACATTGACGACCCGGTGGGCGCCGTGGGCGTGCACATGGCAAACGGCATCTGGGGCACGATCGCAGTAGGGCTGCTGGCCACGCCCTCAGCCCCGGCGGGTTTAAGCGGACTGTTCTACACAGGCAGCTTCGCCCTACTGGGCACACAGCTTCTGGGCGTTTTGACGGTAGGCATCTACGCCGCCTTCGCTATGACGCTGACCTTCTTCCTCATCAAAAAGACCCACGGTCTGCGGGCCAGCGTGGAAGATGAGCTCAAGGGACTGGATGTCAGCGAACACGGACTGCCCAGCGCCTATGCAGATTTCTCCCCCTCCAGCAGCATCGTAGCCGTAACCGGCGCCACGCCCCCGGCAGAAGCTGTGCCCGTACAGCGGGTGCCGTCCTTTGACACCAGCGGAAAGATGACCAAGATTGAAATCGTGCTGAAGGAAGAAAAGCTCTATGCCCTGAAGGAAGCCATGAGCCAGCTGGGCATCACGGGCATGACGGTCTCCCACGTGATGGGCTGCGGCGTGCAGAAGGGCCGGCCCGAGTATTACCGCGGCGTGGCGGTAGAGACAAACCTCCTGCCCAAGGTGCAGGTGTGCATCGTGGTCAGCACGGTTCCGGTGCGGGATGTGATTGAAACGGCGAAACAGGTGCTGTATACCGGGCACATCGGCGACGGCAAGATTTTCGTGTATGATGTAGAGAACGTAGTCAAGGTGCGCACAGGCGAGGAAGGCTTGGCGGCTTTGCAGGATGAGGAGTGAGCTTTATGCTTCATGAAGAATGCGGCGTGTTCGGCGCTTACGCCCCGGAGAAGGCCGATTTGGCGGCGCTGTGCTACTATGGGCTGTTTGCCTTACAGCACCGGGGCCAGGAGAGCGCGGGCATTGTGGTAAACGATGAGGGGTGCTTCACCGCCTGCCGGGAGACAGGCTTGGTCAGCGAGGTGTTCACCCCGGAGCGACTTGCAGGCCTGGGGCAAGGCAATATCGCCGTAGGGCATGTGCGTTACGCCACCACTGGGGCCGACAACAAGCGCAACGTCCAGCCCCTACTGATCAACCATCATAAAGGGCGCATGGCCCTGTGCCACAACGGGAATTTAGTCAACGCCTACGAGCTGCGCACCGCTTTGGAGGAGCAGGGCTCCATCTTCCACACGACCACGGACTCGGAGGTGATAGCCCACATCATCGTGCAGGAGCGCCTGCAGTGCGGGAGCATTGAAGAGGCCGTGTGCCGGGCCATGGGGAAGCTTGTGGGGGCCTACTCCCTGGTCATCGCTTCCTCCCGCAAACTCATTGCCGTGCGGGACCCTCACGGTTTTCGCCCCCTGTGCATGGGCAGGCGGGAAGATGGGACAATCGTGTTCGCGTCCGAGACCTGCGCCCTGGACGCGGCAGGCGCGGCCTTTCTCCGGGACATTTTGCCCGGCGAAGTAGTCACCATAGACAAGGACGGCGTGCACAGCGACCAGCGGCACTGCGGGGAATCCCCCAAGACCCTGTGCGCCTTCGAGTACATCTATTTCTCCCGTCCAGACTCGATTTTGGACGGCGTAAGCGTGAGCTTGGCCCGCCAAAGGGCCGGGGCTCTGCTTGCCAAAGAGCACCCCGTAGAGGCCGACGTAGTCATCGGCGTGCCGGATTCCGGGCTGGACGCGGCGATCGGCTACGCAAGGGAAAGCGGCATCCCCTACGCTATGGGCTTTACCAAAAACAAGTATATCGCCCGCACGTTTATTGCGCCCAACCAGGCTTTGCGGGAGGCCGGGGTCAACCTGAAGCTCAACCCCATAAGGCCCGTGGTAGAAGGCAAGCGGGTGGTGCTCATCGATGACAGCATCGTGCGGGGCACGACCTGTGGGCGCATTATCGGGCTGCTGCGGCGGGCAGGGGCAAAGGAGATACACATGCGGGTAAGCGCCCCGCCTTTCGTGGCCCCCTGCTGGTACGGCACGGACATAGACGATGTGGGGGCGCTCATTGCCAACCGGCACAGTGTGGAGGAGATTGGCGCGCTCATTGGAGCAGACAGCCTGGGGTACTTGAGCCTGGAACACGCCAGGGCGTTTGCACCGGACGGGCGGGTATGCCTCGGCTGCTTTGGCGGCGGCTACCCCACCCAGACCCCAAAACACGGCGAAAAAGCGCGGTTTGAGGGCAAAGTAAAGGGATAAGGAGGACAAGATTATGTGCGCGATCATCGGTCTGACACGGCGCAGTGTGGAGAAAGAAACGGTGCTGGAATGCTTTTCCCGCACCCGCTCCCGGGGCCCCGACAGGGAGCGCCTGCGGGAAGTGGGGCCAGGGTATTTAGGGTTCCAGCGGCTGTCCATCATGGGGCTGGAAGAAAGCGGGATGCAGCCCTTTTACCTGGGCGAAACCGCTTGCGTGTGCAACGGGGAACTGTATGGGTTCCGGGCTTTGAAGGAGGAATTGGAGGGGAAGGGCTACCGCTTCCAAAGCGGCTCGGACTGCGAACTGCTCTTGCCCCTTTACCGGGAATACGGGCTGGAAATGTTTGGGAAGCTGGACGCGGAGTTTGCTATGATTTTATACGATGGTGAAAAGGGCGACTTCATCTGCGCCCGGGACCCTATCGGCATACGCCCCCTGTACTATGGGGAACTGTATGGCGGCGACATGGCTTTTGCCAGCGAGCCCAAGGACCTCTTAGGGCTGTGCGGGGAGATAAAACCCTTCCCGCCGGGGCACTACTACGCGGGAGGCAAATTCGTGCAGTATGTCGACATGGGCCATGTAGAGGCAACCCATGCAGAACCCTTGGACGAGATATGCCAGGGCATACACGACCGCCTGGTAAAAGCTGTAGAGAAGCGGCTGGATGCAGACGCGCCCGTGGGTTTCCTGCTCTCGGGGGGACTGGACAGCAGCCTGGTATGCGGCATTGCAGCAAAGATTCTCTCGAAGCCCTTGCGCACCTTCGCCATCGGCATGGACACGGATGCCATTGACCTGCGGTACGCCCGGCAGGCGGCGGAGTTTATGGGAGCACAGCACACCGAGGTCATCATGACCCGGCAGCAGGTGCTGGACGCTTTGCGGGAGGTCATTGCTCTTTTGGGCACCTGGGACATCACAACGATTCGGGCCAGCATAGGCATGTATCTGTGCTGTAAGGCTATCCACGAGCAGACAGATGTCCGGGTGCTGCTGACGGGGGAAATCAGCGACGAGCTCTTTGGCTACAAGTACACCGACTACGCCCCCACTCCCCAAGCATTCCAAGAGGAAGCCCAGAAGCGGGTGCGTCAGCTTCACATGTACGACGTGCTGCGGGCCGACCGGTGCATTTCCGTCAACTCCCTGGAAGCCCGGGTGCCTTTCGGCGATTTGGAGTTCGTGCGCTATGTCATGTCCATCGACCCGGCTATGAAGATGAACACCTATGGCATGGGCAAGTATTTACTGCGCAAGGCTTTTGAAAAAGACCACCTTCTGCCCGAGGGGATCCTCTGGCGGCAGAAGGCGGCTTTCTCCGACGCGGTAGGCCACAGCATGGTGGACGATTTGAAAGCATACGCGGAGCGATATTACACTCAGGAAGAGTTTGAAGCAAAGCGTGGTGCCTACACCTACCGCCCGCCGTTCACAAAGGAAAGCCTGCTATACCGGGAGATTTTCGAGGATGCCTACCCGGGACAGGCTGGGATGATAGAGGATTTCTGGATGCCCAACCGGGCGTGGGAGGGCTGCGATGTGAGCGACCCTTCGGCCCGGGTACTGGGGAATTATGGGGAGAGCGGGGTGTGACGCTCTCCTGCTCGGTGATGATGTCAAAAATCATCGTTACAAGCCGGTACATGGGGAATTCGCCGGGCCGTTCTGTTCAGCAGTATAGCAATGATGAGGAACAGGATATCCGAATGTAGCAGGAGTCAAAATCTGCGCTGCAAAACAAAGAAAGGATTACGAATCAGCCAGCCATTTTTTCAACTCCGCAAGGCTGATTTTTCCCTCCGCGCACTCATCCCGTTTGACTTGAGCGGATGCGCTCCATGCATAAAAATCTTCAGCAGTTATCCTCTCCGCCCGAATCCACGCAAAGCGTTTTTTGTACTCACGGCGGTACTCCTTGAACACTTCATCCGAGCTTTTCTTCTGCCGGTAGCGCTTGAACGCGCCGATTTCCTTGCAGGTGCGGCCTTGTTCGTCCAGCGTAATGGTGCAGAATTCTGCCGTGTTGCGCCGAGGGATTGCAAAGTATTTCCCGCAGTTGGCACAGCGGCGCATACGCTGTTCGCGTTTGATGCACTCACGCATGGAAAATTCTATGAGGTCGTAAATGGAGGTTGGGTGCAAAACTTCGGTAAGCTGGCCTTTACTGATTGGCTCGTAAATAGTTGAAATAGACTGGAATTTATAAGCGTATAGACCATCTTTGTTTAGATAC
>CANTDZ010000056.1 GCA_947652665.1 uncultured Clostridia bacterium | reverse complement strand
AATGACCGGGCAGGCCATCTACATAAAGCGGGCAGGATATTACAAGCGCATCTGCCTGCTGTATTTTCCCCAGGGTATCCTCCTCAATAGCAGCCCTGTGCAGGCTGATGCCGACGGGTTCTGCTCCGGCGGGGAAGCTGGCCTGCAAATCCTCCAGAAGTGAACCGCTGGCGCTGCCTTGAACTTTTGGGCTCCCATTTATCAGCGCAATTTTCATAGCACCAGGCCCTCCAATTCTTCTATGCTTTTGTAAAAACGGACTTCCTTTACCGTGCCGTCAAAATTTTCCGCATTAGCCGCGATGAGGGCGCGGGCAGTTTCCTGCTCGGTAGCCGTGATGTTTTCGCCGTAAAAATACGCCGACAGTGCAATCATATTTTTATAGCGGCGCTTATGGTGCATCTCCCCTCCGCGTAGCACGAAGTCCGGATGGATGTAGCTAATGGCACGGTCGCGCACCATTTTTACAAAAGGGCTGAGGCTGCCATAGCAGCATTGGCTAATGGTAATCAGTTCGGAGCATTTGCCCATTTCGATTCCCATATTCTCATACCCATCGTGTATCACACACTTTCCCGGCGTCTTTATCCAGCAGCCAAAGCACCCTGTGCAGGGATGAATTTCCTTTTCCGGTTTAATTATTTTATGCTCATCGCCTACGAACACATTCAGATTATCAGCATCTGTAATAATCAGCTTCATAGCTTCCCCTCTTCCTGTTTTTTCTATTATAGCACTCTCTCGCCTGCGCCGCAAGCCGGAAAAAGCCTTGACAGCCCATTCGCCCCATGCTATAATGAGCGAAATTTTTATCATTTTTGAAAGGAGTGGCCAGAAAAATGTCGCACTACAGAGAAGAATTCCAAGGGAAAGGTGGATGCTTTGTCATCCGAAACGCAGAAGGGGCCGACGCGCCGAAGATATTCGACTACATGGACCATGTGGATAGGGAAACGGTTTTTCTGGCCCGAGAACCCGGCGAGTTTGCCGAAAGCTACACCATAGACCAGGAAGCAAAGCTTTTGAGCAGCTGGGCCGAGGGCGATGAAAAGCTGTTCCTCGTGGCTGAAACGGAGGACGGGGAAATCGCCGCCACCTGCGGGTGCTCCTATTCCAAAGGGCGCAAGAGGGCGCTGCACATTGCGGAGATCGCCATTTCCGTCCGCCAGGACTTCTGGCGGCAGGGCTTGGGCCGCAGGCTCATGAGCATCCAGCTGGAATGGTGTCAGGAACACCAAATCGAAAAGCTGAACCTTACCGTGGACACGAAAAACGTCCGGGCGCTGGGGCTGTACCAGTCCCTAGGCTTTGTGGTAGAGGGCACGCTCCGCCACGAAGGCAAGCTGGCCGACGGCACGTACCGCGACGTGTACGCCATGGCAAAATTTTTCTAACCAGCAAAAACAGGCACACGGGGCTCCCCATGCGCCTGTTTTCTTTTTATTCCTGCGGGGCCGCCACAAGGGCTTCGCTGGAACCTCCCGAGGAGGCCTCCGCGTTGGCTTGGGCCACGGCGGCGTCTACCAGGGTGATGGTAGCGGTGTAGCTGCCCGCAATCCAGCAAGCGTCGCCTGCGCTGCCGGATATGGTGGCGGTGATAGGCACCTCCATGCTGCCGGTGCGGTTCTGGATGTTAGTCAGGTCGATCTGTACGGAGATGGAGTCGCCGGTCAGGCGGTTCACCTGGGCCTGAGGGCCTACAACGGTCAGCTCGATGCTCTTAGTAGTCAGCACTGCTTCCTTGCCGGCCGGGCGGTTGAGCACCTGGATGTTGGCCTCGGGCACGGTAAGGGTGGCCTTGGTGTAGCCGTTCAGGTTGATGGTCACCGTGGCCTGGGTGATGGTGTTCTCCCCGGCGTTGGTGATATTCCGCACGCCGCTGGGCAGGGGGATCTCCATCTCAAAGGTAGCCGGTTTCGAAAGGTCTAGGTCGGCAAAATCAATAGCGCTGCCCAAACGGATCTCATTGATGTTGTCCAGCACGTCCTGGGCCCCAGCTATATCAAGGGTGGCAGGCTCAATGCTGATACGGTTCTCCGCAAAGCCGCTGGGCTGGTGTACGGTATTTACCACCAGTTCCACGGATTTCCTCGCCATTACAGGGATCGTCACTTGCACGGTATCCACGCTCAGCGAAAGATACAGCGAGGCCGTATCCGTGATTTCCTGGTTATTCTGGTCATAAAGGCGGATGGAGCTGGAAAACTCCTCCGTAGCGCGCAGAGGCTGGTCTAGCGTATACCCTACCGCCACGCGGCTGATTTTATTCACCGAGGACTCCGGCCCCGATATGGTGACGCTCTCCTCCGACAGCACCGGCGAACCGGGATAGAACCCGGCGTCCGCGCTGAATTCGATTTCGTCCTCCAAGGGCATGGTGACCTCTTTATAGCGGTCGTATTCCAAGTTGACCTCTTCCGGGTTCACGGAAACGATCTCGTACTCGGCCAGCACCGAGTTCTTCACCGCGCGTAGCGGAGACGTCATCTTCTGCATAGTGTTGCCCGTCAGCTTGACGGAAGTGGGATTCAGGTTCGCGGTGACCACAAAGTCCTCCGCCGTCAGTTTTGAGGTAATGAGGCTGCTGCCCGAAACCTCGATATCCGCCGTACTATAGGATTTGTTGAACACCCGCAGGCCATCCGCCTCGGCTTCCGTAGAAAGGGTCACCTCAATGGGCACGTCATAGATGGTGTAGGTGCGGTTCACGTCGCTTTTGGCCGCCAGCACAAACCAGGTGGTCAAGGCGATTGCGAAGGAGAACACCATCACGAACGTATTGTGATAGAAAATGTTCGCAAAGGAGAATTTCTTCTTTCCCCCCGCCGACTTCGCGTCCTTCATAGCTCAGCCCCCCTTCCGGCCAGAGCCAAAGCCCAGCCTGCCTAAAATGCGCTTGCTGCCGGAAGCGCCCTTTTCTTCTGTGCCGATAAGGTACTTCTCCAAGGCATCGGAGAGCGTGGCCCGGGTATAATCACGGGTCAGGCGGCCCCCTACGGCAATGGAAATCTGGGCGGTCTCCTCAGAGACCACCACCACCACGGCGTCCGAATTTTCGCTCATGCCCAGTGCCGCCCGATGGCGGGTGCCCAGCTCGGCGCTGACGCTGTCGCTGCTGGTCAGGGGCAGGATGCATCCCGCCGCGTGCACCTTGCCGCCGCGGATGATCATGCCGCCGTCGTGCAGCGGGGCCTTATTGAAAAAGATGTTGCCAATCAGCTGTGCCGAGGGCTCGGCCTCTACGATAGTGCCGGTCTCTGCGATCTCCCCCAGCTTGGTGCGGCGCTCGAAAACGATAAGCGCCCCCATGCGCAGCTGCTGCAGGATGCCCACAGCCCCCACTACGCTGGCAATGGCCCGGCGGGTCAGAAGCTTGTCCTCGTCGCGTTCCTTGCCTCCAATAAGGCTGCCCAGCGACCCCACCTTGCTATGCCCCACCTGTTCCAGCGCCTTGCGGATTTCCGGCTGGAAAAGGATGATGACGACAATGAAAGCCGACTGGAAAAAGTACCGCAAAAGCTGGTTGAGCATCAAGAAGTTCAGCGCCTCGTTGGAGGACAGCAGAAACAGCACCACCAATAAGATGATGCCCTTTACCAGCTGCCCGGCGCGGGTCTCCCGCACCAGCTTGATGATGCCGTACAGCAGCACGGTCACGATGCAGACATCGATCGCGTCCTTGAAAGTGAACTGCCGCGCCAGGTTCAGGAAAGTCTGCCCGAACCGCGTAACAGCGTCCATGATATCGCCCACTGGCGTCATTCCTTTCTATATGTAAAGATTGCAGGCACGCAAAAAGCACACGGGCCCGCCTGTGTTTATTGTAGCACAGGCAGGCCGCAAATAAAAGGCTTTTTTCAAACTTTTCAAATTTCCCGCTCCCCTGCCGGGATGGATTTGACCCTGCGCACCAGTGCATCAATCTCCTGGGGCTTCGTGAAAGCCGACGGCGATACCCGCACCGTGCCGTCCGTACCCATTTTCTCGTGGGCACAAGGGGCGCAATGCAGGCCGCAGCGCACGGCGATGCCGGATTTTGCCAGAATCTGGCCCACCGATTCGCTAGGCCGGTTCTCTATATTAAAGGAAAGCACCGGCACGTAATAGGGTGCGGCCGGGGGCGGCGTGTATAGTTTTACCTGCTCCATGCGGGAGAAGCAGTCGTACAGGTAGGAGATTTTGTTCATCTCACTGCGGTATATTTTTTCCATGCCCACGCTGCTTACAAAGCCCATGCCGGCGTACAGGCCGAGGATGCCCGGCACGTTCAGTGTGCCGCTCTCATAGCGCTCGGGCGGGTCGTCGGGCTGCAGGAGGCTCTGGGACTGCGTACCCGTGCCCCCTTCCACCAGCGTGGCCAAGGGGTCGGACGGGTCGCGCAGGAGGAGCATCCCTGTCCCCATAGGGCCGTAAAGGCCTTTGTGGCCTGCACAGCACAGGTAGTCGATGCCGCCGTCCGTTACGCTTATGGGCACGACCCCGGCGGTCTGGGCGGCGTCCACGCAAATCTTCGCTTCATATTGATGGCACAGTGCCGCAATGCGTTCTACCGGCAGGCGTATGCCAAACACGTTGGAACCCGCCGTGCACACCACCAGCTTCGTGCGGGGGCCGATGGCCTTCCGGAACGCGTCCATTGTGGCGTCGTTATCGCCGGGCACGGTGACCGCCTTGGTGTAGGTGATCCCCCGGCCCTCTAAAGCTTTCAGCGGCCGCATAACCGCATTGTGCTCGATGTCGGAGACCACCACATGGTCGCCGGGCTTCAAGCTGCCTTTTATCACCAGGTTCAGCGCCTGGGTACAGCTGGGCTGGAAAACGACGCATTCCGGCCCCGGGGCCCCGAACATCGCCGCCGCCCGCTCCCGGCAGCGGTATACCGCCTGGGAGGTGCGCACGCTCATTTCATAGCCGCTGCGTCCGGGATTGGCCCCCAGCTCCCGCAGCGCCCTCTGCATCTGCTCCCGCACCGCCTGCGGCTTGGGGTACGTGGTAGCGCTGTTGTCTAAATAGATCACGGGCTGCCCCCCTGTTCAAGGCGGGTCAGCACCCGGATGTGGTTTTCTATTAATATTCTTTCGGCTTCGTCCGATCTTTCCGGCACATACACCCCATAGCCGCAGCCTGTCTCCCCGGTCTGCGGGATGCGCTCTACATAGGAGCGTATCCCGTGGCGGAACAGGACATCCTTGCCCTTCATGGCGTATGTGACCGAGCTCACCACAAGTAAGGGCTTGCCCAAAAAATCACCTCATTTATGGGCCTGCTCCTTTTGACAGGCCCTGCATTTGCCGCTTACACCATCTTATGCGGAGGGCTTGTTTTGGTGCGTGGTTTGGGCAGCATCCAAAAATTTTTCTCGCAGAAAAAGAAAATCCGTTAAAAATCCCATTTTCCTATGGAAATGCGTCCTGCGATATGGTATAATGGAGCGGACACCCCTATATCTTGTGATTTGAAAAAGGAGTTCGACAACACATGACAAGCTATATCCTTGTACTTTTCTGCTCAGCTGCGCTTTTTGCCGCGCTGATGCTGGATCGTTTCCGTTTCTGGACGACGCTGGTTGTGGGGGGCGCGGCTTTCCTATTGGCACTGCTTTCCGGCGTACTGCTGCACCGGGTCATAGAAGACCCCGCACAAGGCGATCTGCTGGCCTGCTGGGCGGGAAGCGCCCTGCTGTTCGCGGCCTCGCTGGTGATACATAGCAATAATATCCTGCAAAAGCTTTTCGTGCTCCTGCTGTGCCCTACGTGCCTGTTATATGCGGAAGTTTTCCTTCCGCCGGTGCTGGGCCTGATGCCCTTCCCCATGTCTGGGATGGCCGGGGCCGTGCTGTCGGCTATCTTTACGCTGCTGCTTTACCTCCTGATGGGCCTGTGCCTCTACCGCCCCTTCCAGCATTTCAGTGACCGGGGGCCGTCGGCTTTCCTGGCTGGTATGTGCGTATTGCTGTGCCTTGTCTACCTCATCTGCATTGGCAAGGCCGACTTCCTTTTCTCCGGCGACCCTCTTGCCGGACGCCTGCTTTTCGCTACCCTGCTCTTTATGCTAATGATCTTCTGTTTCCGCAGCGTGTACCAAGCCGGGCGGTTCCGGTCTGTTGTAGCGGAGGAGCAAAACCGTCAGAAGTGCCTGCATCGGGGCTCAGCGGACTTTGGCGACCTGCTGGCCGCTGTCCAGGAGGCTCATACGGCCCACAAACACGGCGAATACGCATTGGACACGATTTCGGTCATGCTTCAGGACGGCGTGCCGGAACAGGTTCCTGCTTACATCTATATGGCAAAGCATACCGCCACCCAGGCCCCCATATTGATGCAATATCATGAAAATCCCTATCTTAACGGCGTTATTGCTTCAAAAGCCGCCTTTGCCGCGCAAAACGGCATCGAGTTCCAGTGTAACGCCGCTACGGGCAATGTGCCACTGAAGACCTCGGAGCTGTGTATGCTTTTCCATGAGATGCTCAGCCGCGCCTGCCGGGACACCCTTGCCTATACCGGCGAGGAACCCCGCCACGTGCGGTTTACCGCCATACCGGGGGAGGATTCCCTGCGCCTGGAGGCTGTCTATGTGGCAGACCCGCCCGAAAAGCCCCCCTTTGCCCTGGCTGAGCTCAAAGGGAAAAAGTTCTCCGACCTGGTTCATTGGCTTTTTGACGACCAGCCGGAGGAAAAGACCGACCTGGCCGGCCTGGAAAACACGGCGGAAACCGTGATGCTCCACAGCGGCCGCCTTACCGTTTCCAACACGCCGGAAGAGACCATCTTACTGGCAGAAATGCGATTCTAAATTTAGAAAGGAACTTGGATGGATATGGAGAACATTTGCACCCCTGCAATACTGGAGGCCTTTGGGCTCTCCCCTACGGCTGCTGTGAAGCCCCTTTATGGCGGCCACATCAACGACACTTTCGTGGCTCAGGACGCCCCTGGCGAGCCTAAGTTCACCTTACAGCGCATCAACCGTTTTGTCTTTCCCTCCCCGGAGGACATTACGGAAAACATAGCGGGGATCACCAGCTTCTTGCGGGAAAAGATCCTGGCCCGGGGCGGCGACCCGGATCGGGAGACCCTCACGGTGCGCCCTACGGTGGAGGGGAAATCCCTGCTGATCGACGAGGACGGCCACCCTTGGCGCTGCCTGCGCTATGTGGAGGACGCCACCTCTTATGAGACACCCGAGAGCCTTTCCATGCTGGAGGAGGCCGGCTTCGCTTTTGGCGACTTCCAGTGCCTGCTCAGCGACTACCCCGCCCACACGCTCCATGAGATCATCCCGGATTTCCACAACACGCCAGTCCGGTTTGCCCAACTGCAGGAGGCTGTGAAAAATAACAAGGCCGGCCGTGTGGGGAAGGTCGCGAAGGAACTGGAGTTTGCCTACAAGCGGGAACAGGAGTGCGCTTTGCTCACTGGTCTTTTGGAAAAGGGCGAGCTGCCTCTGCGCGTCACCCACAATGACACGAAGATGAGCAACATTTTATTGGACGATAAGACCGGGAAGGCGGTCTGTGTGATCGACCTGGATACGGTTATGCCCGGCCTGTGCGCCTTTGATTTCGGCGATTCCATCCGCGCTGGCGCCGCCACCGCCGCCGAAGATGAAACCGACCTTTCGAAGGTCAACTTCGACCTGGAACGCTACCGTGCCTACGCCCGGGGGTTCCTGCGTGCAGCGGGGGACATCCTCACCGAAAAGGAATTGGAGACTCTGCCGGACGGCGCGATCCTTATGACACTGGAGGTGGGCCTGCGCTTCCTGGCGGACTACCTCAACGGCGACGTATATTTTCGCACGGCCCGTCCCGACCACAACCTGGACCGGGCCCGGAACCAGTTTAAGCTGGTGGAGGAAATGGAAGCCGCCCGGGAGGATATGGGCCGGGTGATCCGGGAGCTTACCATAAACAAATAAAATAATATTCCAGACCCCTTGCACTTTTCCGGCTGGTAGTGTACACTGTTGACGTACACAAGGGGAGCCTTTCCCCACCTCATTTCTTTTGTATCATAGAAAGGATGTTTTACCATGAAAGTTGCAGTTGTAGGCGCTTGGCACGTACATACCCGC
Source organism: uncultured Clostridia bacterium (assembly GCA_947652665.1). Taxonomy (GTDB): domain Bacteria; phylum Bacillota; class Clostridia; order Oscillospirales; family Acutalibacteraceae; genus Acutalibacter. The sequence continues at coordinate 7,533 of CANTDZ010000056.1, read as the reverse complement.
GAGTACACCACCGCCATCCAGAACAATCCTAAGGCCGAGCTGTGCTGCCTCTGGGACGACGATGCCGAGCGCGGCAAGGCTATGGCCGAGAAATTCGGCATCCCCTTCCAGCCCGACCTGCAGGCCATTTGGGACGACGAGAGCATTGACGCTGTTTCTATTACCACCGCTACCTGCCAGCACACCGAGGTACTGATGGCGGCTGCCAAGGCTAAGAAGCACATCTTCACCGAGAAGGTGCTGGCTTTCACCAACGAGGAGGCCGAGCAGATTGCCAAGGCTATTAAGGAGAGCGGCGTGAAGTTCACCATCTCCTATCCCCACAAGACCTGGCCCACCCTGAAGGCTGCTAAAGAGCTGATCGACAGCGGCAAGCTGGGGCAGATTACTTATGCCCGCGTACATAACTATCACAACGGCAGCACCGCAGGCTGGCTGCCCCCCCACTTCTATGACGCAGCCCAGACTGGCGGCGGCGCTATGATGGATTTGGGCGCCCACCCCATGTACACTTTGAACTGGTTCCTAGGCGAGCCGAAGTCGGTTGTTTCCATGTTCACCACCGTTACCGGCAAGCCCGTAGAGGATAACGCGGTTTCCGTCATTGAGTTCGCAAACGGCACCATCGGCGTTTCCGAGACCGGCTTTGTCACCACCGGCATCCCCTACGTCATGGAGATGAGCGGCACCAAGGGCTCCTTGATGGTACACAATGACACTTTGGAGTACAGCTGCGAGGAGACCGATAACAAGCTGGTCGTGATGGAGAACCTGCCTGAGAAGTCCACTATGCCCATTGACGCCTGGATTGATGCTGTCAACGGCATCGGCGAGGCTCCCAATGGCGTGGACGACGCAGTGGCCCTGACCAAGTTCATGGTCGGCGCTTATGAGTCTTACAAGACTGGCACCAAGTACACTTTCTAAAATAAAATGTATGACGAAAGGCCGCTGCAAACCCGCAGCGGCCTTTTCTTGTCTTGATTTTATACGCGGCGCACGCCCAGCTCTACGGCCTCGCCGTTGATGTCCCATTCGGCGGTAAAACCGTCCAGCTCGCCATAGTGGCAGGCATTGCCCAGCACGTCGGAGAGGATGGAGGCCTCGTTAGCCTTGAGTACGGCGGCGACCTTCTCGCTGCCCTTCTGGTACACCTCAATGTGGTCGGTGACATGGAACCCAGCGTCTTTGCGCATGGACTGCAGCTTGCTGACAATCTCGCGCACAAAGCCTTCCTCGATCAGCTCGTCGGTGAGCGCGGTGTCCAACACCACAGTCAGGCCACGGTCGGAGACGGAGGTGAAGCCCTCTTTCTGGGCGGCATCAATGAGCACTTCTTCTTCGGTGAGGGACACATCGCCATCGGCCATGGGCACCGTAACGACGCCCTCTTTATCCAGCTGCTTTTTGGCCGCAGAACCATCCAAGGCCTGCAAGGCCTCCCGCAGCTCGCCCAGGCGCTTGCCGAATTTCTTGCCCAAAAGCTTTAGCTGCGGCTTGAAGGTGTAAGCGGTAAAGTCGGACATATCGCTCAAGAACTCCAGCGCTTTCACGTTCAGCTCCTGCTTGATGATGTCCTGATACAATTCGCCCAATCCGGACGCGGCATCGGTGTACAGCTTCTTCAAAGGCTGGCGGTTCTTGATACCGGAGAGGTTCCGGGCGGCGCGGCCCTGGGTCACGACTTTCAGAACTTCGTCCATATCCTGCTCCAGTTTCGCATCAATGCGGCTTTCTTCGCAGACCGGGTACAGGCACAGGTGCACGCTCTCCGGCGCAGAGGCGTCTATCGAGCACACCAGGTTGCGGTAGATTTCTTCGCTGATGAAAGGGGTCAGGGGCGCGCAGAGCTTGGCGGTCGCCACCAAGGCCGTGTGCAGGGTCATGTAGGCGGCAGTCTTGTCGGCCAGCTCGCCTTGGGCCCAGAAGCGGGCACGGCTGCGACGGACATACCAGTTGCTCATTTCGTCGACGAAATCCTGGAGAGCCCGGGCGGCTTCGGGGACCCGATAGGCGGCAAGGTCATGATCTACCTCTTTGATGGTAGAGTGCAGCCGGGACAGCAGCCACTTGTCCATAACGGTGAGGGCGCAGTCGTCCAGGTTGTGCTTTGTGGGGTCAAACCCGTCGATGTTGGCGTACAGCACATAGAAAGCGTAGGTGTTCCACAGGGTGGAGAAGAATTTCTTCTGGCCCTCCACAACGCCTTTTTTACTAAAGTTTTTCGGCAGCCACGGGGCCGAGCAGGTGTAGAAGAACCACCGCAGGCTGTCCGCGCCAAAGGCCTGCAGAGCCTCTACCGGGTCTACCGCGTTGCCTTTGGTCTTGCTCATTTTCTTGCCGTTCTCGTCCTGCACCAAGCCCATTACCAGCACGTTCTTATAGGGGGCCTGGTCAAAAATCAAAGTGGAGATGGCCAGCAGGGAGTAGAACCATCCGCGGGTCTGGTCGACGGCTTCGGAGATGAAGTTGGCTGGGAACTGGCTCTCAAAAAGCTCTTTGTTCTCAAAGGGATAGTGGTGCTGGGCAAAGGGCATGGAACCCGAATCGAACCAGCAGTCAATGACCTCAGGAACGCGATGCATCTGCTTGCCACAGTGGGGGCAGGTGATGGTCACTTCGTCCACATAGGGGCGGTGCAGCTCGATATTGTCAGGGCAGTTGGGGGACATCTCCTTGAGCTCCGCGATGCTACCGATGGCGTGGCGGTGGCCGCATTCGCACTCCCAGATGTTCAGCGGCGTACCCCAGTAACGGTTGCGGCTGACGGCCCAATCCTGCACATTCTCCAGCCAGTCGCCAAAGCGGCCTTTGCCGATGCTCTCCGGCAGCCAGTTGATGGTGTTGTTATTGGCAATGAGCTGCTCCTTCACATCCGTCATCTTGATATACCAGGATTCCCGGGCATAATAGATCAGCGGGGTGTCGCAGCGCCAGCAGAAGGGATAGCTATGCTCGAATTTGGGCGCGGAGAACAGCAGGCCCCGCGTGTCCAAATCCACCAGGATTTCTTTATCCGCGTCTTTGCAGAACATACCCGCCCACTTGGTTTCGGGGGTCATCTGGCCCTTTTGGTCCACCAGCTGCACCAGGGGCAGGCCATATTTGCGGCCGACCTTCGCGTCGTCCTCACCAAAGGCCGGGGCGATGTGTACCACGCCGGTACCATCGGTCAAGGTGACGTAATCGTCGCACACCACATACCAGCACTTCTCCTTGGGGCTGACGAAATCGAACAGGGGCACATACTCCTTGTGCTCCAGGTCAGCACCCTTGTACTGCTCCAGCACGGTGTAATTGCCTTCGCCCAATACGGTATCACACAGAGCGGCGGCCATATAATAAACTTCCGTCTTGTCGTCCTTTGTATAGTTGACTTTTACATAGTCCTCCCCTGCGTTCACGCACAGCGCCACATTAGAGGGCAGCGTCCAAGGGGTCGTCGTCCAGGCCAGGATAAAGGCATCCTCGTCCTTGCACTTAAATTTGGCAATGGCCGAGCGCTCCTTTACGTCCTTATAGCCCTGGGCCACCTCGTGGGAGGACAGCGGTGTACCGCAGCGAGGGCAGTAAGGCACGATTTTAAAGCCCTTATACAGCAGGCCCTTATCCCAAATCTGCTTGAGGGCCCACCACTCGGACTCGATGAAATTGTTGTCGTAGGTGACATAGGGGTCGTCCATGTCGGCCCAGAAGCCAACCGTGCGGGAGAAATCCTCCCACATGCCCTTATATTTCCACACGCTCTCCTTGCACTTGTCAATGAAGGGGGCGATGCCGTATTCCTCAATCTGCTCCTTCCCGTTGATGCCCAGGAGCTTCTCCACCTCCAGCTCTACCGGCAGGCCGTGGGTATCCCAGCCAGCCTTACGGGGCACCATTTCGCCCTTCATGGTGTGGTAGCGGGGGAACATATCCTTAAACGCCCGGGTTTCCAAATGCCCGATATGGGGCCGCCCGTTGGCCGTGGGGGGGCCGTCGTAGAAGGTATACGTGGGGCCTTCCTTACGCTGCTCCATGCTTTTTTCGAAAATGTGGTGCTCCTGCCAGATCTGCTCGGTCGCTTTCTCCCGCTCCACGAAGTTCAGGTCTGGGGAAACTGCTTTGTATAACTCGCTCATTTTTTCCGCCTTCCTTTCCAATTCTGCCGAAAGCTTTTGGGTACGCAAAAAGCCCCCGCCCCGCGCAAACGGGACGAGGGCCAACCTCGCTGTACCACCCATTTCGGCGTATCGATAATACGCGCCCCGGTAACGGCAGGGTGCCGGCTGTGCCTACTCGGATGCCCTTTCAGCTCGCGACTTAGGAGGGATGCGCCTGCGGCCTACTCATACCGGCTCGCACCACCCGCCGGCTCTCTGGGATTTTCAATCCGCCGCGCCTGTCTCCATCACAGTCTTTCGTCCTATTGAGGGTATTCTACACCATTTTTCTTCTTAAGTCAAGCCCTAAGACATGGGTTCGTCCGGGATATCGCCTCCCCGGCCGCCGTCACTCTCGGGTTCGCTCTCCAGGCCGCTCCCTTCCGGGGCCTCCTCTTCCCCACTGGAAGACGATGGTGCCGTGGGGTCGACCGGCTGGGAGGTGAACCCTGCCCGGCGCACATCGGCGTAGGAAAGGTCGAGCACGCCCGTCTCTTCCTGGCCAATATGCCCTTCCCGCAGGAGCTTGTAGCCGAACTGTACCTTATAATCCAGCTCGGCGCCATTGCCCAGCTTGCACTGTACACGGTCCTGGTACCACAGGGTGATGTTATAGGGGTCGGTGATGTCCAGCCGCGTAAACTCCCCCCACGCGCCCAGCTCCACGATTTTCCCCAGGATAAGCGAATAGGCTTCCTCCACACCCTTATCCTCCAGCTGGACTTTCGCGCCTACCTGGGGGTTTTGGGGTACGATGCCTTCGATGTGCATGACGCCCTCCCGGGGCTCTGCTTGCATCTCCAGAATTTTCCCCTCCCCGCTGACATACAGCCACATACCCTCGGTGTAAATACAACAGGCCACCTGGGTGCCGGTGATGTGTATCTCCAGCGTGCCGGGGATATGGCGGCGAATCTCCACGTCCGCAATATAGGGCAGCTGGGATTTTAATTTTTCCACCCGGTCAGAAGTAGAAATGAAAAAAAGGTTATCGCCGATTTCATAATCGCATAAATTTAGGATATCCTGTGTTTGATAAACCACGTCTCCCGTAACCGTAATCTCCGAAATCTTGAACAGCAGCGAGACCGCCAGCACGCAAGTAATGACCAGCATCGTCAAGATCGTGCCCATCATCAGGAGCCTGCGCGTCCCTTTTTTCATCGGGGGCTTGCGTTTGCGCGGCTGGGGCGGGCGCTTGGGTTTGGGCCTGCGCTCGGACGGGCGCTCGTTAGCGCGCTCCGATGGGCGTTGGGGCGGGCGCCGGGAAGGCTGCCGCCGGGGGTCGGGCTGGGAAGGCCTTCGGGGCCGGCCTGGGGGCGGAGGGTTCCTCCTCTCCCCTGGCTTGTTTGCCGGGGGCCGGAGCCGGCCGCTGGGGGCCGGCCTCTGCTGGGGGCGCGGCCGGCGGGCTGGCTCTTTCAAGGGGCGGGTGCGCTGGGGCGGCTCGCCAGTGGAATGGGACGTGATATCTACAAAATCGTCCCCGTCCCAGACGTCCCGGGGTGGGGTGCGCCGTTTCGCCATGCCAAGCCGCCTCCTTTCTTTTTGACTTCCGCTTTCTATTCTGCTTCCCGGATTCTCGCACCCAGGCTGGCCAGGTTCCCGGCAATGTCCTCGTAGCCCCGCCGTATGAATTCCACGCCGCCGATCTCCGTGCGCCCCTGGGCCGCCAAGCCGGCTACTACAAGGGCCGCGCCGCCCCGCAGGTCTCCCGCCTCCACAGGAGCCCCGCTCAGGCACTCGACGCCCTCGACGATAGCCACTTTGCCCTCTACCTTGATTTTCGCCCCCAGCCGCTGCAGGCCTTCCGCATGGCGGTAACGGTTCTCAAATATGTTTTCCACAAAAACGCTTGTGCCATCCCCCACCGCCGCCATGCTCATGACTACCGGCTGCGCGTCCGTGGGGAAGCCGGGATAGGGCATGGTGCGGATATGTTTCACCGGCATGAGCCGCCGGGGGGCCATGATGTTCAGGCTCCCGCCTAGTTGCCGCACTTCGCAGCCGGATTCCTCGAACGGCGACAGCATGGGCAGGATGTGGGCGTTATCCACGTCCCGCAGGGTTACGCTGCCGCCCGTGACCGCAGCCGCCGCCATATAGGTGGCGGAAACAATGCGGTCGGGCATAACCCGGTGCTCGCTGCCGAAAAGCTCTTTTACGCCGTCGATGATGACGCAGCTTTCCCCTGCCCCGTAGATGCGGCCTCCGCAACGGTTCAGGTAGGCGGCCAGGTCGATGATTTCCGGCTCCCGGGCCGCGTTGGCAATGATGGTCGTGCCTTGGGAACACACAGCGGCCAGCATCAAGTTTTCCGTAGCCCCCACGCTGGGGAACGCCAGGGACACATAGGCTCCCTGTATGCCCTTTGGGGCGCGGCAATACAGGCACCCGCCCATCTCTTCGATCTCCACCCCCAGCTTTTGCAGCGAGGAAATGTGCAGGTCGATAGGCCGGGGCCCTAGCTCACAGCCGCCGGGGAAACAGAGCCTTGCCTCGCCGCACCGCGCCACAATCGCCCCCAGGAACACGATGGAGGAACGCATTTCCCGCATGAGTTCCTGGGGAACCTCACAGCGGGTCATGGCATTGTCCACTGTCAGGTCGGAGCCCTCCCGGGTGCAATGGCACCCCAAGTACTCTAAGATGCGGACGGCAGTTTCCACGTCCGTCAGGTCAGGGCAGTTGTGCAGCACGCTTTGGCCCTTGCACAAGACCGTCGCCGCCAAAAGCGGCAGCGTGCTGTTTTTTGCCCCTTGGATGCTGATCTCCCCGCAGAGCTCTGCGGGGCCGTCAATAATGATCATAGGGAACACCTCGTTTTGTTAGCATACGCTATTTTATGAAATGTTCCCAAATCGGTGATTAACGCAGGTCCAGCCTGTACCGATGGCCATGTTCCGTTTCGCCGCAGGGCACAAAGCCTACGCTGCGGAAACACTGCTGCGAAGCAATATTATAATCGAAAATCTCGCCCACGTAAAGAGCATCATAGCCCAACTGCCAGCCTCGTTCCACCAGGGCGGCAGCCACTTTTTTCCCGATCCCTTTGCCGCGATATTCCCCCACTCCAATCGTGATGGGCATATCTTCCTGCCAGAAGGTCGCATCGCCAATGGGCACAAAAAGGCCATCCTGCTGCACTTCTATCCAATATAGCTCGCCTTGGCTGTCTAAATAGCGGTACATAACAGCAAGCTTCTCCAGCTTATACGGCTCTGTGCGCCTCTCGGACATTTTCAGAACAACCGGGTCTTGATACCAAGGCAGGGCAAAATCAAATACCCCTCCATATTTCCGCAGCCGCAGGCCGTCACCTAGAGATATTTCTTCTGGCTGTTCTATCCGTCCCTGTATACGCTCATACTCCTCCTTGATGGATTCATACTTA
>CANTDZ010000055.1 GCA_947652665.1 uncultured Clostridia bacterium | reverse complement strand
CCCCGCATTCCGCCCTGCGGCGTCCGCCGCCGCGGATTCACCGGCCGCGTTTTTCCGGGCACATCCGCCGCCTGCGGGAAAAAGGGCGGATATTTGAAAATTTTTCTTGACAAATACGGTTAGTCGTGGTAAACTACAGACGGTTTCAGGGTTAGCAAGTGCTAACCCTTATATCTGGACAAACGGTTAGCAAACGCTAATCCTTGCCTGCGAAGGAGGGTATGATGCATGATGCCGCTGACATTGGCAAAGCCCGGTGAGACAGCCGTGATACGGAAGATCACCGGCAAGGACGAAGTACGCAGGCATTTGGCCGAACTGGGGTTCGTGGTGGACAGCGCTGTCACGGTGATAAGCGAAATGGGGGGCAACCTCATCCTGCAAGTCAAAGAAAGCCGTGTGGCGCTGGATAAGTCCATGGCGGGCCGAATCCTGATTTGAGAAAGGGTGGAAGGAATGAAGACTCTGAAAGATGCCCATGTAGGTGACACCGTCACGGTGGTAAAGCTCCACGGCGAGGGCGCGGTAAAGCGCCGCATTATGGACATGGGGCTGACAAAGGGCACGTCCGTATTTGTGCGCAAGGTGGCCCCTTTGGGCGACCCTATGGAGCTCAATGTAAGAGGGTACGAGCTTTCGGTGCGCAAGGCCGATGCGGAAATGATCGAAGTAAACTAACGGAAAGAAGGGGTATCAAATGGAACGAAAGATCGCGCTGGCTGGCAACCCGAACTGCGGCAAGACTACGCTCTTTAACGCCCTGACGGGTTCCAGCCAATATGTGGGCAACTGGCCCGGCGTTACCGTAGAGAAGAAGGAGGGCCGCCTGAAAAGCGACAAGGACGTGGTCATACAGGACCTGCCCGGCATCTATTCCCTCTCCCCCTACACGCTGGAGGAAGTGGTGGCCCGGGGGTATCTGGTGGGCGAAAAGCCCGACGCCATCCTGAACATCGTAGACGGCACCAATCTGGAGCGCAACCTGTACCTGACCACCCAGCTTATCGAGCTGGGCATCCCGGTGGTGGTGGCGGTAAACATGATCGACCTGGTACGCAAGAACGGCGACAAGATTGATATAAACAAACTGGCCGACGCCCTGGGCTGCAAGGTGGTAGAGATGAGCGCTCTGAAAGGCGAGGGCGGCGTGGAGGCCGCACAACTGGCGGCGTCCCTCTCCGGGCAGGCCCCCAGCGAGCTGCCCCATGTGTTCACCGGCAGCGTGGAGCACGCCGTGGCCCACATTGAGGAGTCCATCTCCGGCCTGGTGGACGCCCGATACCTGCGCTGGTATGCCATTAAGGTCTTCGAGCGGGACGAGAAAGTCCTGGAGGAGATGCATCTGGACAGCGCCCTGCGCAGCCATCTGGAGGAGCACATCCAGGACTGCGAGAAAGAGCTGGACGACGACGCCGAGAGCATCATCACCAACCAGCGCTACGCCTACATAAACACTGTGTGCGAGAAGTCCGTGAAGAAAAAGGGCAAGGCCCACGACCTCTCCGTTTCGGATAAAATCGACCAGATCGTTACCAACCGCATTTTGGCACTGCCCATTTTTGCCGTGGCCATGTTCCTGGTGTACTGGATCGCCATGGGCCCCCTGGGCACCTTCCTGACGGACTGGACAAACGACGTCCTGGGCGCTGAGTGGCTGCAGGAAGGCTCCCGGGCCCTGTTAGAGGGCTGGGGCTGCGCCGAATGGCTCACCGGGCTCATTTCCGATGGCATTGTAGCCGGCGTAGGCGCGGTGCTGGGTTTTGTACCCCAGATGCTCGTCCTGTTCTTCATGCTGGCCTTTTTGGAGGACATCGGCTACATGGCCCGCGTGGCTTTCATTATGGACCGAATCTTCCGCAAGTTCGGGCTCTCCGGCAAAAGCTTTATCCCCATGCTCATCGGCTCGGGCTGCGGCGTGCCGGGCGTCATGGCCTCGCGCACCATTGAGAACGAGCGCGACCGCCGCATGACCATCATGACCACCTGCTTTGTGCCCTGCGGCGCAAAGATGCCCATTATCGGCCTGTTTGCAGGAGCTTTGTTCGGCGGCAGCGGCTTTGTGGCCGTGTCGGCTTACTTCATTGGCATCGCGGCGATCATTATCTCCGGCATCATCCTGAAGAAAACGAAAATGTTCGCAGGCGACCCGGCCCCCTTTGTCATGGAGCTTCCCGCCTACCACGTGCCCTCTGGGGGCAATGTCCTGCGCGCCACCTGGGAGCGCGGCTGGTCGTTCATTAAGCGCGCCGGCACGGTGATCCTGGCCTCCTCTGTGATTCTTTGGTTCCTCCAAGGCTTCGGCTTTGCAGACGGCTCCTTCGGCATGGTGGAAGACAACAACAGCTCCCTCCTGGCTTCCATCGGCAGCGCCATCGCCTTTATCTTCGCCCCCCTGGGCTTTGGGGACTGGCAGTCTACCGTGGCCACCTTCACCGGGCTCATCGCCAAAGAGAACGTGGTCTCCACCTTCGGCGTGCTGTTCCACATTGGCGAGGAAGTGGCCGAGGACGACCCCGACCTGCTGGTGAACGTAGCGGCCCACTACACGGCGCTGTCGGCTTACAGCTTCATGATCTTCAACCTCCTGTGTGCCCCCTGCTTTGCAGCTATGGGCGCTATCAAGCGGGAGATGAACAACTGGAAGTGGACCCTGGGCGCTATCGGCTATATGTGCGGGCTGGCTTACGTAGCCTCGTTCATTGTGTACCAGATTGGCTCGGCCTTTATGGGCGGGTTTGGCATCGGCACTATTCTGGCGGTGCTGGCGCTGGCGGCGGTCCTTTACCTGCTGGTGCGGCCCAATAAGTACGACGGCACCCATCTTACCGTGAGCGCCGTAGCGGCCAGCTCGAAATAAGGAGGCGGCTTATGAACGCACCTACTATCCTCATTGGGGCGCTGGTGGCCATCGTTTTTGTGGCTATCGTAGCCCGGGGCATATACAACCGCAAGCACGGCAAAGGCGGATGCTCCTGCGGCTGCGGGGACTGCCCCAGCAAAGGGATGTGCCATCCCGACAAGAAAAAACCGTAAACAAGGAACAATTTCCTCCCATATATTTTTTGCAAGAGGCCGCTCCCGGCAAGGGGCGGCCTTGCGATTTTCCGGATTCTGCGGTATAATGAAGGGCACGCAAATCCCAATGAAAAGAAAGGACAGAATATGAACGAGAAAGAAATTGGCGAGATCCGCCGCCGCTTCACCCCGGATAAAAGCAGCATCACCCAGATACACGGCTGTTATGTAAGCGCGAAGGGAGAGATTACCTCCCAATTTGGGCAGTCCCTGGCCAACACGCCCCAAGAGGAAGTGGAGAACATCCTCACCACCCTCAAGCGCACGCTTTCGGGCAGCCTGGGCAAGAACCTCACCGACATCGTCTTTGAAACCCAGCAGGTGGTGGACAGCGAAGAACACAAGCTGCTCATGGCCCTGCGGGAAACGGAGCTGAAAAACGAAGAAATCACCACGGCTTTTTATGAAAAAGTCATAGGGAGCCTCCAGATGGAGACCCCCTATATGATCCTGCTGGCCTATGATAAGTACGACATCCCCTACCGCCCCAAGGACGGCGGCGAGCTGCCGGACGGCTCCAACGATGTGTACACGTACATACTGTGCAGCATCTGCCCCATTAAGGAGACAAAGCCGGTCTTGAGCTACAACGTTCCGGAGAACATCTTCGAGAACCGGGGCGTGGACCGCCTGGTCTCCCCGCCGGAGCTGGGCTTCCTGTTCCCCGCCTTCGACGACCGCTGCGCCAACCTCTACAGCGCCCTCTACTACTCCAAGAAGGCCGACGAGAACCATCCCGAGTTCATCGACGCCGTTTTCTGCACCGAGCCCCCCATGCCCGCCGCCGTCCAGCAGGAGACCTTCCGGGCGGTGCTGGCGGAATCTTTGGGCGACCAGTGCAGCTACGACGTGGTGCAGGGCGTCACCGACCGCCTGCGGGAAATGGTGGACAACCACAAGGCCCGCAAGGACCCCGAGCCTTTAGCCGTGTCCAAGCGCGTCCTCTCCGAGGTGCTGCGGGACTGCGAGGTGGAGGAGGAAAAAATCACCGCCTTTGCCGAGAGCTATGAAGAAAGCTTCGGCGAGCAGGCCCTCAGCCCCAAGAACCTCATCGACCAGAAGGAGACCCAGCTGCGCACCCCGAACATCCTCATCAAAGTGGAGGCCGACTATGCCCACCTGGTGGAGACCCGCCTCATTGACGGCAAGAAATACATCCTCATCCGGGCCGACGACGGCGTCGAAGTTAACGGCGTCTCGGTGTCCATCCGCGAAGATTAAGAGGCCAGCGTGCGGTTGAGCCACTCCGTCATCACCAGCATGAGCACGGCGAAAATCAGCAAATAAAACGGATACAGCCCCACATGGATGTACTGCGCAATAAGCCCGAACAGCGGCGGCATAAAGGTACTCCCGCAGTAGGCGCTTGCCATCTGGATGCCCACCAGGGCCTGGGAGTTCTCCTTGCCGAAATTGGCCGGCGTAGAGTGGATGATGCAGGGGTACACCGGCGCAGCCCCCAGGCCGATGGTCACCAGGCCGGCAAGGGCCACGGCTTCAACCGGCAGCAAGACCATCCCAATGCCGGCCAGCATGATCAGGATGCCGATGCGGATCATGCGCCGGTCGCCCAGCTTGTCGGAGACGAAGCCGTTTAAGAACCGCCCTACCGTTTCGCCCATATAGAACAGGGCGGTAAACTGGGCGGCCGTCTCCGGGGTAACGCCCCGCGCCCCTACCAAATAGCTGCTGGCCCAAAGCCCCGTGGTCGTCTCCAAGGCGCAGAACCCCAAAAATGCCAGCAGCACCTGGGGCGCTCCCGGGATGCGGATGGCCTGGGAAAGGGGGACATCCCGGAAATCTTCCCCGTCCTCCTGGGCGCTGTCCCGCTTCCACAGGGGCAGGGAGAAAAACAAGACGGCGGTCAGCACCACCTGCAAAATGGAAACCGTGCGGTACCCCGCCTGCCACCCCATCTGATGGGAAAGGCAGCTGCTCATAATATAGGGGCTTATGGTGACCCCCACGCCCCAAAAGCCGTGGAGCCAGCTCATGTGCCGGGAGGAGTAGTGCACGGCCACATAATTGTTCAGCGCCGCGTCCACAGCCCCCGCGCCCAGGCCGTAGGGGATGGCCCATAGGCAGAGCTGGAAAAATTGGCCCGAGAGCGAGAACCCAAACAGCGCGCAGGCAGTCATGCCCACGCTGACGGCGGTAACCAGGCCCACCCCGAATTTATGGATCACTTTGCTGGAAAGCAGGCTGGAAACGATCGTCCCGCAGGAAATGATCATGGAGATGATCCCCGCATAAGACAGCGGCACCCCCAGCTCCCCCTGCATGACCGGCCACGCCGACCCCAGCAGCGAATCGGGCAGGCCCAGGCTGATAAACGCCAGATAAATGATTGCCAATAGTAAAGAAGCCATTCCATTCCCTCCAGATATTTTTGTATCATTATAATACACTCATCTATAGATTTCAATCAGGATATTTCCACAAACTATAAGAATATTCCATCTGCAAGAATTCACAATCCGCCCCTTGATTTTCGTCCAAAAATCATGTACAATTACAGGGACGGCAGGAAGCCGTAACGATGCTACGAAAGCACACAAGCCTTCAGAAGGGGCTGGTGTGCTTTTTTATGTCCAAACCCAGAAAGGAAGACGAAAATGAAAAAACTGCTTGCCCTCATCCTGGCCCTTTTGTGCCTGTTATCGGCCTGTTCTGCGCAAAGCGAGGCGAAAACCGGCAGCGTGACTATCGCCATCGGCTCCGAGCCCGAGACCCTCGACCCTACCCAGGGCTGGGGCCATGGCAACTCGCCTATTGTGCAGAGCACCCTGGTAAAATATACGGCTGACCTGTCCTTTGAAAACGACCTGGCCACCGATTATACCCTGTCTGCCGACGGCCTTACCTGGACGTTCCAAATCCGGGACGACGCCTATTTCACCGACGGCGAAAAGCTCACCGCCGCAGACGTGGCCTTCACCCTGGAGACCGCCAAAGCCGCCCAGGGCTCTGTGGACCTGACCTACATGGAAAGCGCCGCCGCCCCGGACGACACCACCATCGTGGTCACGCTTTCGCAGCCCACCTCCATTTTCCTCAACACCGTGGCCTCCGTGGGCATCGTCCCGGAGCACGCTTACGGCGCGGATTATGGCCGGAACCCCATTGGTTCAGGCCCCTACAAGCTGGTAGAATGGAAGCCCCAGGAGCAGCTCCTCTTTACCGCCAATGAGGACTATTACGGCGGCGCCCCTGCCATTCAGAACGTGACCGTCGTCTTCATGTCCGAGGACGCCGCGCTGGCTGCCGTCCAGGCTGGGGAGGTAGATGTGGCCTACTCCACCGCCACCCTGGGCACCACCGAAGTGGACGGCTACCATGTAGAAGCCATCCAGTCCGCCGACAACCGCGGGTTTACTTTACCCGTCCTGCCCAATACGGGCGAAACCACCGAAAGCGGCGCGCCCATCGGCAACAACGTGACCTGCAACCTGGAAATCCGCCAAGCCATCGCCTACTGCATCGACCGCCAGCTGGTGGCCGACACCGTCCTCAATGGCTTTGGCCGCCCCGCCTATTCCGAGAACGACGGTATGCCCTGGAACAACCCCGACGTGAAGATCGAAACCGATGCGGCCTACGCCCAAAAGCTCCTGTCCGATGCCGGCTGGGCCGACACCGACGGCGACGGCATCGTGGAGAAGGACGGCCTGAAAGCCGAGTTCACCTGCATTTACCCTTCCGGCGACTCCGTTCGCCAAGCCGTGACCATGGCGGCTGCGGAGCAGGTAAAGGCCATTGGCATCCAGATCCACGTGGAGGGCACCAGCTGGGACGAGATCACCCAGCGGATGTTCAGCGAGGCGGTCATGATGGGCTGGGGGTCGGCGATCCCCAACGAGACCTACTATCTGTACCGTTCGGAGGGCGCTTTGCTTGATGACTTCTACAACCCCGAAGGCTACCAAAGCGCTGCCACCGACGGCTATCTTTCCGCCGCCATGGAAGCCCTCACCGTAGAGGAAGCCAACGAAAACTGGCAGAAAGCCCAATGGGACGGCACCTCCGGCACCGCCATGCAAGGCGCGTGCCCCTGGGTCTGGATTGTGAACCTGGACCACGTGACCTATGTCCGCGACGGCCTGTCCATTGGCGACCAGCCCATCCATGGCCACGGCCATGGCCTGCCGCTCATTCAAAACCTGCAGGACTGGTCGTGGAACCCATGAGGGGGGCAGGCAAACGGCTGGCCTGTATCTTCTTGGGCTACGGCGTGAAAATCCTTTCGCTGCTGCTGGCGGTGAGCCTGCTGTCCTTCGTGCTGGTCACGGCCTCGCCGGTAGACCCGGTGCAGCAGTACATATTGGGGCTGGGGACAGCGGTCTCGCCGGAGCAGCGTGCCCAGCTGGAGGCCTATTGGGGTGTCGGCCAGCCCCCGGCCCAGCGCTATATCGGCTGGCTCTCCCGGCTTTTACAGGGGGATTTAGGCCAGTCCGCCCTGTACCGCCGACCCGTGGCAGACATCATCGGCGAACGCTTCCAGAACTCCCTGGCGCTGATGCTGTGTGCATGGGTGCTGTCGGGCCTCACCGGCTTTGGATTGGGCTGCGTCATGGGCCTGTACCGGGACAAGTGGCCGGATAAAATCCTAAAAAAAGTGTGCTACATCCTCAGTTCGGTGCCAACCTTCTGGCTGGGGCTGGTGTTCCTGCTGGTGTTTTCCGTGTGGCTGAAATGGTTCCCCATTGGGTTCTCCGGGCCCATCGGCGTGCAAAGCAGCCAAGTGACCTGGGGCCAGAAGCTTTACCATCTCATCCTCCCGGCCTTTACCTTAAGCTTGATGTCTTTTGCCAACATCGCCCTGCACACGCGCCAAAAGCTGGTAGACGTTCTCAACAGTGAGTACGTGCTGTTTGCCCGGGCTAGAGGGGAACAGGACTGGGCCCTCCTGCGGCGGCACGGGCTGCGCAACATCCTCCTGCCTGCCTTGACCCTGCAGTTTGCGTCCTTTGCCGAGCTGTTCGGCGGCTCCGTGATGGCCGAAAACGTATTCAGCTACCCGGGCCTTGGCAGCGCGGCCGCTGCGGCGGGGCTCAACTCCGACGTGCCCCTGCTCCTGGGCGTGACGCTGTTTTCCGCGCTGTTCGTCTGCACTGGCAACCTGATTGCGAACCTACTGTACGGCATCGTCGACCCGCAGATTCAGGAGGTGGCTCCATGAAGACCTGGAATCGCCGCACCAAAGTGCTGCTCCTGACAGCCGTCATGGCCGCCCTTCTTATCGCCCTGTATGCCCTGGGCGCCCTCATTCCCGACGACGCCGTAGCCAGCAGCATCCAAAATGCCAAGCAGCCGCCTTCTTGGGAACACCCCTTCGGCACCGACGCCCTGGGCCGCGACCTTTTCCTGCGCACGCTCAAGGGCATGGCGGTCAGCATGACCATCGGGCTGGCGGCATCCGCTATCAGCGCGGTAGTGGCGGTACTGGTAGGGGTCTGTGCCGCCACTGGCTCCCGCCGGGTGGACGCCTGCGTGGGCTGGGTCATTGACCAGGTGATGAGCGTCCCCCACACCGTCCTGGTGATCCTCATTTCCTTCGCCCTGGGCCGTGGCCTGCGGGGCCTGCTGGTGGGTATTGCGGCCACCCATTGGTGCAGCCTGGCGCGCCTGATCCGCGGCGAGGTGATGCAGCTGCGCTCCCAGCAATATGTGGCCGTGTCCCGCAAGCTGGGGCGTTCCAGCGGGTGGATTTTAGTGCACCATCTGCTGCCTCATTTGGTGCCGCAATTCTTTGTGGGGCTCATTTTGATGTTCCCCCACGCCATCCTGCACGAGGCCTCGGTGTCCTTTTTGGGCTTTGGCCTGCCGCCGGAACAGCCAGCTATCGGCATCATCCTGTCGGAAAGCATGCGCTACCTTTCCGCCGGGATGTGGTGGCCAGCCGTGCTGCCCGGCCTGGCGCTGGTGCTGATCGTGTTGCTGGTAGACAAGCTGGGGGATCACCTGCGGATGATCCTGGACCCCTACAGCGCCCAAGAATAGGAGGTGCCTATGAACTTACTGGAAATTCAGGACCTGTCCGTCTCCTTCCGAATGTACGGCCGCGGGCTGGAACAAACCGACCTGCAGGTCATCTCCGGCCTGCACCTGGCCGTCCGCCCCGGCGAGATCGTGGCCATTGCGGGCTCCTCCGGCTCCGGCAAGAGCCTGCTGGCCTCGGCCATCCTGGGCATTCTGCCGGGCAACGCGGCGGTGTACGGCCAAATGCTCTACAAAGGGGAAGAACTGACTCCCCAGCGCCAGCAGCGCCTGCGGGGGTCGGAGATTGCATTGGTGCCACAGTCGGTAGCTTATCTGGACCCTCTGATGAAAGTCGGCCCCCAGACCGGCGGCCCAGCGGAAAAGCGCCGCAGCCTTTTTAAACGTTTTGGCCTTCCCACGCAGACAGAGCAGCTCTACCCCTTCCAGCTTTCCGGCGGCATGGCCAGGCGGGTGCTGGTCTCCACCGCGCTTATCACGGACGCGAAGCTCATCATTGCCGACGAGCCCACCCCCGGCATGAGCCTAGACCAGGCCCTGGAAGCCCTGCGCCTTTTCCGGGAAATGGCAGACGAGGGGAAGGCCGTCCTCCTCATCACCCACGACATCGACCTGGCCTTTGAGTTTGCCGACCGCGTTGCCGTTTTCTACGCCGGCACTACCGTGGAGACCGCCCCGGCGTCCGACTTCAAAACCGGCCCGGAGGCCTTGCGCCACCCGTATTCAAAAGCCCTGTGGCGCGCCCTGCCCCAAAACGGCTTTACGCCTATCGAGGGCTTCCAGCCCTACGCCGGGAGCCTCCCAAAAGGCTGCCTGTTTGCGCCGCGCTGCCCCTACAAAACCGAGCAGTGCATAAAAGAAGTCCCGCCTGTGCAGGAGGTGCGCGGCGGCGAAGTGAGGTGTTATCATGGCACTTGAAGCCCAGGATGTATATTTCCGCTACAACAAAAAGCAGCCGTGGGTGCTGGAAGGCCGCAGCCTGAAGCTGGAACGGGGAGAAAGGCTGGCCCTGTTCGCGCCCAGCGGCCGGGGCAAGTCGACCCTGGCGATGCTCCTGGCCGGATACCTTGCGCCCACCCAGGGGCAAATCCTGCTGGATGGCGAGCCGCTTCCCTCGAAAGGCGTCTGCCCTGTGCAGCTGATCTACCAGCACCCCGAAAAGGCCATCAATCCCCGCTGGCGGCTGGGCCGCGTGCTGGAAGAGAGCGGCAGCCTGCAAGAGGATATGCTGGAGGCTTTTGGCATCGAGCGCCCGTGGCTTCAGCGCTTCCCCCGGGAGCTGTCCGGCGGCGAACTGCAGCGCTTCTGCGTGGCACGGGCCCTGCTCAGCGGGGCGCAGTACCTCATCTGCGACGAGATCAGCACCATGCTGGACGTCATCACTCAGGCGCAGATTTGGAACGTCGTCCTGGCCGAAGCCGAAAAAAGAAAGCTGGGCCTCCTGGCGGTCACCCACAACCGGCATTTGGCCCAGCGAATCTGCACGCGCATGGTAGAGCTTTAGAATCGGAAATAGATAAAGGGGTTATACGACATACTGATCACGTAAATCACGCACAAGACCAGCAGTCCCAAACAAGCCGCGTTCTCCAGTGCCAGGACGGGCCCCGTTTGGGGCAGCTTTTTTTTCAGCCAGGGCAGCACGGGGAAGGAGCACACCAGCCCCGCCGCCAGGTAGAAAACGCCCGTGGTGATGGCCGTGTCCGCCGCGATTACGCGGACGAGGTCGGTGGGGATGAAGGCGAACATGGTGCGCAGGGCGGCGGTCATTTGGGAGAAGTCGGTGAGGTCGAAAATGACCCAGCCGATGAGTACGAAAAACATCGTGTACACCCACCGCACGGGCTTCGGGCAGCGGTCCAGGTATTTCCCCAGGAAAAGCTTTTCCACCAGCAGGAGCGCCCCATAGTACAGCCCCCACAGCACGAAATTCCACTGGGCGCCGTGCCAGAAGCCGGTCAGGGCCCACACCACCAAAAGGTTCAGGACCCAGCGGCTTTTTTTCACCCGGTTGCCGCCCAGGGGGATATAGATGTAATCCCGGAACCAGGTGGACAGGGAAATGTGCCAGCGCCGCCAGAAATCTGTGATGGACGTGGAAATATACGGGTAGTTGAAATTTTCCAGGAAATGGAACCCAAACATTCGCCCCAGGCCAATGGCCATGTCGCTGTAACCAGAGAAGTCGAAATAGATTTGCAGGGCATAGCACAGCGCCGCCACCCAGTACATAGCCGACCCGTACACCTCCGGCCGGCCGCCGAAGATAATCGTGGCCACGGCCCCCACGTTGTTGGCCAGCAGGACTTTTTTCGCTAAGCCCACAATAAAGCGCCGGCCGCCAGCGGCCACGTCGTCCAAGGTTTCCTGGCGGTGGAGGATTTCGTCCTCAATGGTCTGATAGCGCACGATAGGCCCGGCAATCAGCTGGGGGAAAAAGCTCACGTAAAGGGTCAGGTAGAAATAGTTGCGCTGCAGGGCAATCTCCCCCCGGTACAGGTCGATGAGATAGGAGAGGATTTGGAAGGTGTAAAAGCTGATGCCGATGGGCAGCGCCAGGTCGGGTACGGAAACGGGCAGGAAAACGCTCAAATTGCGGCAGAAAAAGTTCAGGTATTTGAACACAAAAAGGTTGCCCGTCAACAGCACGACCCCTAAAATGAACACGGCCTTGCGCCCGCCCGGACGGCCCTTCCCGCCCAGATGCTCCATCCACAGTCCGCACAAATACGCCACCAGCGACGCCAGCAGCAACAGGACGATGTTTTTCGGCTCGCCCCAGGCATAAAACCCCAGGGACGCCACCAGCAGCACCGTATTGCGCCAGACGCGGTTTTTGCTCAAATAGTAAAACACCACGCAGACGGGAAAGAAAAAATATAAAAAGCTCAGGCTGCTAAATACCACGGCTAATCCTCCGGCAGAAATTCTTCCATAACGTAATAGTCCATATTGCCAATAAAGAGCACCTTGTCGACAGGGTTCTCCCGCACATATTGGGAGAAGGAGAAATCGTCATTGTAACGCAGGTCGATGGAGTGGGTCTTGTGGAAATGGGACGCCACCAGCTTCAGGATGGCATTGTCGTAGGAATCCCCAATGACCAGGATGTCCTCCCTGTCCTTCCGGCCCGTGTCAAATACCACTGCGTCCAGGTCGCCCCCATAGCAGATGCCATAATCGGCCTTCTCCAGCTGGCCAGCCAAGCATTCCTCCAACTGGCCGTAATCCGCCAGGGGGCCGCTTTTGGCGGTGATCTCCATCTCCGGGTAATCGAAGCGGTATACTGGGAAGTCCTCCCAGTATACGTCCTTGATTCCAGCCGACGCGGTCTTGGAGCCGCTGAACGTGTACGGGAGAAGGAGCTCTTCCTGCGGCTCCAGCAAAGGCTCGTCGACCCCCAGAAGCTTGGCAACCTCCTGGTAGCCCTTGTAGGAGCCGTAGCAGTTCCAGTGGTGGTCCGTGCGGAAAAAGTATTGGCGGAACTCGTCGAAGCTGTCGATTTGGAACCGCGCCATGTGGCCTTTGGGGACATCCAGGCGGTCGCGCAGGTACTCATAGCCCTCGGCCTTTACACCAGTCATGAAGTTGATATCCGTATCTTTTTCCACATAATAGGCATAAAAATCCAAATCGGGATGGGCGTCCATAAGGCGGTTGAGGCCTTCGGCTTTCTGAGCCATGCGGCCGGCGTGGTCGGCGTCCTCCAGGGCCCAGGGGCCGTAGACCAGATGGTCGCTGCCAAAAAAGTACATCCCCCGCACGTAAATATATTGCTGCGGATGGCTCTCTAAAAAACCCGAAATCAAATCCAGCAGCAGCTGGGAGCTGCCGTCGTTATACGCTTTTTTGAAGGTCTGCGCCATGAGGATCTGGTCGGACAGCCCGTCCTCCACCGAATCCTGGAAGGTCGTGTCCAAGAAGGTCCCCAGAGTGGGCCGGTGCAGGCGGTTGGCCGGACGGTTTTCGTAAAAGTTGATTTCCTTCGGGCGCAGCACCGCCACCGCCAGCCCTCCTAAGAGAAAGGCCGCCAGCAGGAAGAGGAATCCGGCATTGAGCAGCGTGTGTATTTTTTTCAATTTGGGCCTCCTACAGGACAAGGGTAAAATCAAAAAAATTATAGCAGAGTTGGGGAGTTCTGTCAACTGAAAAAGGGCCCCGCCGCCTGGCGAAGCCCTTGAGGTTTCCTTATTTGCCGCGATAGAGGAACGTCACAATCTGCCCGCGAGTGCAGTTGCCGTCCGGGTTAAAGCCATTGCCCGTGCCCGAGGTCACGCCCTTCTGAACGGCCCATTTGACCGCGTCGGCGTAATACTCGCCGGAGGGCACATCCGCAAAGCTGCTGCCGCTGGCCGACGGCTCTCCGGCCGCGCGCCACATGAGGGTCACCGCCTGGGCGCGGGTGCAGGGATCGTTGGGCGAGAACTTCGAGCCATCGCCCGTGCCGCCCGTGATGCCCTCTTCCACTGCCCACTTTACGGCGTCGGCGTAGTACTCGTTGCCCTTCACGTCGCTAAAGTTGACGTTCCCGCTGGCCTTGGGGCTTCCCTGCGCGCGCCAGAGGAAGGTGACGATTTCGCCACGGGTGCAATTTTTCAGCGGAGAGAACGAGGTGCCGTCCCCTGTGCCGCTGGTGATGCCGTTCTGCACAGCCCACAGCACGCCGTCGGCGTAGTATTCGCCCTCATACACGTCTTTGAAGCCGCCGACGGTGGGCTTGGGCCCTATGCGAACATAGGTAGCAACTTCACCGCTTGCTGTCTTAGGGCAAAAAGATTGGGCTTTCTTGTCAATCCCTGAGTATGTCAAGTCCTTCTCCAATGTCAACGGTGAACTATCGCCTGCATGAGTTCCACCTGTCATAGTTAAACCGTTTCCTAAAATAAGGGGCTCATTTCCTTTAATAGAATTCTGATAAACAAATGGTTTGGGGTTAAAGTAAGGAGAATTTGTTGCATCACAAATCAATTCTCCGGATCCTTCGATTATCAGGCCATCATTCTTATCAAAACACCCCAATAAATGCATTTGGTCAATTCTGTTAGTTGTACCATCTGCTAATACAATTTTTAGGACATCACCACCACCAAAAGCACTCCCGGTATAACCGCTTAAAGTCAGTGTCCTTGTTTCCATATCCCACGTCCATCCATCTCCACTTTTGGGATAAGGCACTGGGTTAAGTTGATACATTTCTTCATGCGGATACATATAAATTGATGTACCATCTGCATTTGTAAGGTGAGATGCGCCACTACTTGCAAACGCAAAAATTGGACATCCTCCTACCAATAAACACACCGCCAACAACGTACACAAAATTCTTTTCCTCATTTTAGAACCTCCCACAAAAATTTTTCCGCAGACCCTCCCATCAGGCGGGACACCCCGCCCTTTGGGAAAGCACCTGCGGAAATATAAATGCGGTGTCGAGCAATACCCCAACACCGCAAGAATCATCTTTAACGAATGCACAGCACGTATACCCAAATAAAAAGCACTTGCCAAACACAGAAATAAAGGGTATAATAAAGCCGTGGTGCAATTTCGATTGCTGTGCTGAGTGGTTGCTTCACTCGTACAGGGCTGTAGGATGCTACCATCATCCTACAGCCTGCCGCAATTTATATTTCCAAAACCATTATATAACAGTTTATCCAAAAATGCAAGGCGAAATGTCCCTTTTCAGGGACTTTTTTCTTTTTTCATCGAAATAATAAGAGCCCTGCCGCTTGGCAAGGCCCTTGGTGTTTTTATTTGCCACGATAGAGGAACGTCACAATCTGCCCGCGGGTGCAGTTGCCGTCCGGGTTAAAGCCATTACCCGTGCCCGAGGTCACACCCTTCTGAACGGCCCATTTGACCGCGTCGGCATAATACTCGCCGGAGGGCACATCCGCAAAGCTGCTGCCGCTGGCCGACGGCTCTCCGGCCGCGCGCCACATGAAGGTCACCGCCTGGGCGCGGGTGCAGGGGGTGTCAGGGTCGAATCTGCCGTTGCCCGTGCCGCCCGTGACGCCATTTGCCACTGCCCACTTTACGGCCTTTTCATAGTACGAGCCAGGCGCCACGTCCGCAAACGCCGTGTTCGCGCTTACCTCGGGGCTTCCCTGTGCCCGCCAGAGGAAGGTCACAATCTGCCCCCGCGTGCAGGGGTTGTTGGGGCTAAAAGTCGTGCCGTCGCCTGTACCGCTGGTGATGCCGTTTGCCACCGCCCATTTTACCGGGTCGGTGTAATATTCATTGGCGGGGACGTCGGTAAAGCCAGTAGAAGGCGTAGGGGTAGGAGTGGGGGTGGGAGTAGGTGTCGGGGTAGGTGTAGGAACCTCCTGCCCTACCGCCACGTCGCCGTCTGTGCAATGTACGACTGCATTTCTTAAAGGCTCGCTGGTGTCCGCAATTTTAACCTGCTGCCACTGGGCCTTGGTGCCTAAATAATTTATTTCCTGCAAGCTGGTCTTAGAAAATGCATTGCTTCCAATTTCAGTCAAGCTTGCAGGGAGCGTAATCTTTTTCAAGCCCGGATAAAATCTAAACACATCACTGGCAAGCCCTGTAATCCCGCTTTCAATCGTGGCCGTCGGCACCAACTGCATTAGCCCATGATTACTCGTTTCGCCAAATACAAAATCGTATAGTGTTCCACTGCCCATAACGGTAAGATGCAAGTTTTTATCTATACCCCAGAATACGTTGCTATCTCCGCCCCAAACTTCGTAGTCGTCTGGATTGGGGGGCAGGGTGGGAGTGGGAGTAGGCGTGGGAGTTGGGGTAGGTGTTGGGGTGGGAATAGTAGACGTACCTCCCGGCTGGTACGGTTCTGGTGCTTTTGTGCCATCCCAATGAATCGGGTCTGACCATTCGCTCCAATCGCTATGCTGATATGTATTTATATCACTACTAAATAAAGCTATTCTATAACGGAGATCCGCTGTCGTTTTTTCCTTAAAAAACCTAGAAAAACCCAAGAAACACGTCCTGGTCGTCATAAGACGTATCATTTGTGTTTCGTTTGTCTCTAAGTCTTCTATCTGTATTTCAAACCCTCCTATTTGGGATAAATCGCCGGGCGGGGTAAAGACGAGATAATTTCTATCGGCCTTTAGATTAGCTTTAGGCATTGTAGGAAGTTTTGCAGAAGGTTTTCTATAAGACCAAACATCGGAGGTTACTATTTCACTGTCCAACTCGGATGATTTGTTGCGGTTTACAACTGCCTGAACCGTAACATAGTAGTCTCCATCTTTTTCAAATGTATTGTCGTATAAAAAATCTGAGGGATTTCTAACGGTATCAAATAGGAACACGCTCGTTGCTGGACTCTCATACC
>CANTDZ010000054.1 GCA_947652665.1 uncultured Clostridia bacterium | reverse complement strand
GTATAAAGTTTGGTCCTGCCCATTGTATGGTGTGTTCTTGTGTAACTAAGGTTGCAAATAACTTTCCTGCATACATTCATAGAAGCATCCCCCCTTTCATAAGTATTATGAAAAAGCAAAGGACGGTGCCCTATGAAATCAAAAGAATCACAATCCCTTTTCCAAGACATCCCCTTCCTCCGGCGTTTTTCGGTCAAGCCCGTGTTCTGTTTGCTGCTCGTGCTTCTTCTGCTGGGAGCCGGAATGGGAGCGGCCGCCGGAAATTATTTTGATTTTTTCCACGCCGGGCAGCTCTTGCCCCTGTTCTTCTCCGGGATTCCTACGCCGGAGGCGGGCCTTTTTCCGTGTTTCTCCACCTTGTTGTTGAATATGCTTATCGGCTTAATCGTGTTGTTCCTTTTGGGAATGACCGCCTTTGGAGTAGCGGCAGTCCCCGCGTTTTTATTCCTCAAGGGCGTGACCATAGGTTTAGGGGCCCTCTCCTTTTTCGCTGCGGACGGGCTTTCCGGCTTGGGCCAGATGGCATTCACTTATACGCCTGTTACAGCGGCAGCTTCCTTGCTGCTCCTGCTTTTTGCCACACGCACCTTGATTTTTTCCAAGCGCTTGGCGAAAGCCAGCTTTACCCCTCAAGAGGAAAGCCTGAATTTCCACCGTTACCTGATGGATTTTCTGCTGTTCCTTTCTTTGGCCGTGGTCATCGCGCTGGCAGGCGGTCTGCTGGCTGTTTTATATGGCAGTATTTTTCCATAATAAAGAAGGTGTTGAAACGTGTACGATTTTTATTCCATGTTCCGACAGTACCTCACGGAGCAAAAGGCCAACTCGGCCAACACCCGTGAATCTTATTTGCGGGATGTCCAGTACTTCTTGGAGTTCCTGGTGAAGCTGGACATCACCCCGCTGGAGGCGGATGAACGCGACATCCAGAGCTATGTGCAGCATTTGGCCGATTTAAAGCGCTCCTCCACGACCATCTCCCGCAATTTGGCGTCGGTCCGCTGCTTTTATAAGTGCCTCATTGTGCAGGGGCTTTTGGACCACAACCCGGCCAAGGCGATCAAGCTGGAGAAAGCGGAGAAAAAGCTGCCTCAGGTTTTGCAGGGAGAGGAGATTGAGCTCCTGCTGGCCCAGCCGGACATCACCGAGCCTAAGGGCTGCCGCGACAAGGCTATGCTGGAGCTGCTTTACGCTACGGGCATCCGGGCTTCGGAGCTGATCAATCTGGACATTCAGGACATCAATCTGCGTTCTGGGGTGCTGTACTGCCAGGGCAATAAGGGTGTACGTTCCATTCCCGTTTACCCTTCGGCAGTGGTAGCGGTGTCGGACTATATCTATCGTATGCGTGGGCTTATCGCCGGGCCTGAAAGTGGCGACGCTCTGTTCGTTAACCTGAACGGCAGCAGGCTTACCCGCCAGGGCTTCTGGAAGATCGTGAAGGGTTACGCGGTGGAGGCTGGCATCACAAAAGAAATCACCCCCCATACGATCCGCCACTCCTTTGCGCTGCATCTGCTGGAAAACGGTGCCTCGGTCAAGGACATCCAGACCATGATGGGCCATGCGGATATTTCTTCTACCCAAGTCTATGTGCAGCTGATGGACAGCCATGTGAACCAGGTCTACCACGACTGCCATCCCAAAGCCAAGCTTAAGCTAGGTTAGGGGGGAGCTGTGTGCGTTTTTTCAAATTGCTGGATCGGAATTTCTCGAAGCTGGTAAAGCTTAACTTGGTTTTCTTTCTTCCGGCATTTGTGATTTTTGTTTGCTGTGCAGCCGTCTTTCTTTTTGACACGCATTGGGTGATGCGCTTCCCGGATAACGCCGGAAGTGTCCAGTTTAGCACATGGCGCCTTTTTTCTTACCCGCGCCCTTCGCAAGATGGCGGTGTTTGGCTGGACGTGTGGGGCGGCTTTATGACCTACTTACCCTTGGTGGCCCTTGCGCCTTTTACAGCAGGCCTTGCCTTTGTGACCCGGAAGTTTGTGCAGGAGGAGTATGTCTTCATCTGGTCAGACTTTTGGCAGGCTGTCAAGGATAACTGGAAAATGTTTCTTCTCAACGGGACCGTTTGTTATCTCTTTTATGTAGGGATGACAATTTCTATATTTTATTACTACAATTTGAGCCGCAGCCACTTCCTCTATCATGTCCCGCTTTGGATATGTGTTATGCTGGCGCTTTTGTTCTTGTTTGCCCAATTCTATCTGCCTGTGATGTTTGTCACCTTTGACCTGACCTTTGGAAAAGCCTACCGAAATGCTTTCATTTTTGCCATAGTCGGGCTGGGACGAAATCTACTGCTTGCTGCGGTTTTGGCAATAGCTCTCTTTCTTTTCTACATCTCTTTTCTGACTTTCAACTTCGTTATTTTTTTACCATTATGTGTGCTTTTCTTGTTTTCCTTTTTATCATTTCTTGTTAATTTTATGGTCTATCCCATTATTGACCGCTATCTCATAAAAAAATAAACCACCAAAGGCATGAAGCCCAGGTGGTTTATTTTTTATTCAACGGCACGGTTGAGCAGCCATACGCCCAGATTCAAGTAACCGGCAAAGGCTACCCACAATGCGTAGGGGATCATCAACCAGCCTGCCGCGGAGGCCTCTTTGAAGAAGCGTATCGTGGTGATTAAAATCAGCACCCACAAGATCAGCAGCCAGAAAAACGCCAAGGCATACTGTCCCATATTAAAGAAAATCAGTGTCCATAGGAAATTGCAGGCCAGTTGTATGCCGTACCACATCAGGGCTCCATTACGGCCAGTGCTGTCACGCACCCAGACCAGGTACGAGGCAATGCCCATCAGCAGGTATAGGATGCTCCACACGATGGGGAATACCCATCCAGGCGGGGCCAGGGGCGGCTGATTCAAATCTTTATAGGTGTCCATGGAATCGGCCGTGAGGTAGGCAGAGAGCCCGCCCACAGCTAAAGGAATGAATAGGTTTGCTAGAAGTGGCTTCCACTGGATGGAAGAATGGCTTTGTTTTGACATAGGGGCACCAAGCCTTTCAAATAATACGGAATGGTTTCCCTATAGCATATGCGGTTTTCTGGCAAAAATGCGTTCTTATTAGACAGCCCCCAACAATCGGGCCGCATTTGCCACCAAGAAGCACAGTGCCAACCCGCACACAGTAGGCAGTAAAAAGGCCACTGCCGTCCATTTTAGACTTTGGCTTTCTTTTTTGATGGTCATACAGGTGGTCGAGCAAGGCCAATGCATCAGCCCAAAGAGCAGGGTACACAAGGCTGTGACCCATGTCCAGCCATTCTCTACCAGCAGGGTGCGCAGGGCGTTTAAGTCGGTGAGCTCTACCAGGGCACCACCGCTGGTGTAGGCCATGATGATAAGGGGGATTACGATTTCATTAGCGGGCAGGCCCAGTATAAATGCTAAGAGGATCACGCCGTCCAGACCGAAAAGCCTTGCAAAGGGGTCTAAGAAACCGGCACAGTGGGCCAGCAGGGTGGCGTCCCCCACGGTAATGTTTGCCAGCAGCCAGATCACCAGGCCGGCCGGAGCGGCCACGGCTGCTGCCCTGCCCAGCACGAACAAAGTGCGGTCAAACACAGAACGGACAATCACCTTCCCGATTTGAGGGCGGCGATAGGGGGGAAGCTCCAGCGTAAAGGAGGAAGGCACCCCTTTTAACAGCGTTTTCGAGAGGAATTTTGAAATAGCCAGCGTCATTCCAATGCCCAGTAAAATGACTCCCAACAGCATTACCGCCGATAGCAGTGAGCCGCCAAATCCACCTACAGCCCCAGCAAAAAACATCGTGATTAAGGCTATTAACATAGGCAGCCTACCATTACAGGGGACAAAATTGTTGGTGAGCATGGCGATGAGCCTTTCCCGAGGGGAGTCAATAATACGGCACCCAACCACCCCGGCGGCATTGCAGCCAAAGCCCATGGCCGTGGTCAGCGACTGCTTGCCGCAAGCCCCGCAGGACTGGAAGCATTTATCCAGATTGAACGCGATACGCGGCAGATAGCCCAGGTCCTCCAGAAGGGTGAACAGTGGGAAAAAGATGGCCATTGGGGGCAGCATCACCGAGACCACCCAGGCCAAGGTACGGTAAACGCCGTCGATTAGCAGGCCAGTGAGCCATAGGGGAGACTGGCACCATTCGCATAGCTCCCGCAGACGGTCGCCCAGCCAGAAAAGGGCGTTGCTTAAAAGCTCGGAGGGGTAATTGGCGCCGGTGATGGTCAGCCAGAAGATTCCCAGCAGCAACAGCAACATGATGGGGAACCCGGTGAGCCTGCCGGTCAGGAACCGGTCCCATTTCCGGTCGCGTTCGCTGTAGCCGTTTTGGCCGGAACGCACCACCTGTTTGGCAATTTCTTCTGCGCGGTGCACGGCTCCGGCGGCGATGTCGTCCCGGAGCTTTTCGGGCGTGATTCCTTGCTGCTCCCATTCTTCTTGGAGCCCGGCCAAAACCTCACGTACTTCTGGCTGGGCCCGCAAGCGTATGCCGAGATTTTTTTCGGCTGCCAGTTCGAGGGTCACGTCGCTGCTGTCCAGCAATTTTAGAGACAGCCATCTAGCATCCACTTTCCCCTTGCAAAGCTTCTCTACAACAGGCTGGAGCTTTGCTGCGGCTTCTTCGGTAAAGTCCGAGTAGGGGATAGGCGCGCTGTTCCGGTTAGGGGACTGCTCCCGCGCGCTTTTCCCGGCTTCCTCCATCAACGCATCAAGCCCTTTGCCGCTGCGCGCCGAGGTGCCCACTACGGGCACCCCCAGCAGTTCCGAGAGCTTTTGCAGGTCAACTTCTATATGCTTCCGCCGTGCCTCGTCCAAAAGGTTCACGCACACCACTACGTGAGGGGTGATCTCCATGGCCTGCAGCACCAGATTCAAATTGCGCTCCAGACAGGTGGCATCGCACACTACCACGGCCCCGTCTGCGCCGCCGAAGCAGAGGAAGTCCCGGGCAGCCTCTTCTTCGGCCGAGTGCGCCAGCAGCGAGTAACAGCCGGGCAGATCCACCAGCACATACCCCTGCCCTTGATGCTTGCAGTAGCCTTGGGCGTTGGTTACGGTCTTGCCGGGCCAATTCCCGGTATGCTGATGAAGCCCAGTTAACGCGTTAAACACCGTGCTTTTGCCTACGTTCGGGTTGCCAGCCAGAGCCAGCACCAAATCGCCCGGCTCTTTTTTCTCTATAATCAGCTCACTCCCGGCAGCGTTTGCCCCGGTAGAATCTTTGGAAAGCCCCACGGTTCCACCACCTCCCCTTTTGTTTTATACAGCGCTGTCCAGCAAAACGCTTGCGGCGTCCTGGTCGCGCAGGGCGATGACGGCCCCCCGGATCAAATAAGCGGAAGGATCGCCCAAGGGGCTGGCCCCCAGGCATTTTACAACCGTACCGTGTACCAGGCCGATATCCTGTAACCGCCGGCGCATCGGGCCATCGGCAGCCAAGCCTTGTACGGCTGCGGACTGCCCAGGCAGCAGGCGGGAGAGATTTTCTAAAGGTTTCATATATAGATGCACTCCTGAATAATTTGTTAGGGAAAGGTAAAACTCTTTCTCTCCACTACTATATTCCACAGGCAAAAACTTGTGACGGGAGGCATCGGGATGCAGGAGGGTTTTTACACGCTGAAGGGGTACACCATGCTGGAACACAGCCAGCTGACCGCCTCCATGGAGGATTACCTGGAAATGATCTACCGCATGGGGGAACAGGGCTTTGTGCGCATAACGGCTTTGGCCCACGCGCTGCACGTCAAGCCGCCGTCAGCTTCCAAAATGGCGGCGAACCTCCGCGGCCAGGGGCTCATCGAGTTCCCTAAATACGGCTACATCACCCTGACCGAATGGGGGCGGCATATGGGGGCTTATCTGGTGCACCGCCATGAGGTGATCGGGCAGCTGCTGTGTGCCATTAACCACACCCAGAGCGAGTTGGAGGAAGTAGAAAAAATTGAGCATTTCCTGTCGCCGCGCACGGTGTCGAACATAGAAAAATTTTTGGAGGAACTAAAAAAAGGGGGCTGACCGTTTTGGCCAGCCCATAGTCCTTATTAACTTTTACGCCATGCCGAAGGCACAAACAGAATCAGCATGGGGAAGATTTCCAATCGGCCCACCAGCATATCAAAGGAGAGGATCAGCTTGCTGAACCAGGAAAATTGCGAAAAATTCCCCGTAGGGCCCACCATGTCCAGGCCGGGGCCTATATTGTTAAGGCAGGCCAATACAGCGGTTATGTTGGTCTCCAGGGAAAATCCGTCTATGGAGATCAGCAGCAACGATGCCAGGATAATGGCACAGTACATACTAAGGTAACTGTACGCGTTCTGGATCATATCTTCGCTGGCAAGCTGGCCGTCCACGTGCACTTGCGCTACGGAGCGCGGCCGCAGCATCCGCTTGATTCCGCGATGACCTGCTTTACTCAACAGCACCATGCGTGCAACTTTTATGCCGCCGCCCGTGGAACCGGCACAGGCTCCCAGCACCATGAGCACAACAAGGACAGTTTTCGAGAGGGTAGGCCAAAGGTTGAAGTCCACCGTGGCAAAGCCGGTGGTGGTCATGATGGAGGACACTTGGAAAGCCGCATGGTGCAGGGATTCCAAAACGTTGCCGCCGAATTGGGGCAGTATATTCCACGTAATAAGGGCGGTAGAGCCGAGCATCACGCCCAGATACGTCCACAACTCCTGGTTGTGCAGGACGCGGGAGAACTGCCGCAGGAGCAGCAGGTAAAAAATGCTGAAATTGACCCCGAATAAAGCCATAAAGACGGTGCACACCGTTTGTAAATAATGGCTGTACCCTGCCAGGCTGTCACCCTTTATGCCAAAGCCGCCAGTGCCCGCCGTGCCAAAAGCTGTCGTGATACTGTCAAAAAACGGCATACCGCCAATGAGCAGCAGGATGATCTGTACGACGGTCAGCACGATATAGATCGCGTACAATATCTTGGCGCTGTTTTGCAGCTTGGGGACCAGCTTGTCCACTTGGGGCCCAGGGCTTTCGGCGCGCATTACGTAGAGCAAGGAGTTTTTCCCTTTGCCCATGGGAACCACTGCCAGCAAAAAGACCAGCACGCCCATACCGCCTAACCAATGGGTGAAGCTCCTCCAATAGAGCAGGCCCATGGGCATGGCTTCCACGTCGGTGAGGATGCTGGCTCCGGTGGTCGTAAAGCCGGAAATCGTCTCAAAGAAAGCGTCGATAAAATGGGGGATAGCGCCGCTCAAAACAAAGGGGAGGGCCCCCAGGGCGGATACGGCGATCCAGCAAAGCCCCACGCTGAGAAAGCCCTCGCGCGCGCCGATCTCCCGGCTTTTAGGGCGGAAAAGATAGGTGCTCAGGCTCAGCACTCCCGACAGTACTGCGGAAATAGCAAGTCCAAACACAGCGCTCTTTTCGCCTTTGTACAAGGAGATGCCGATAGAGGGCACCAAACATATGGCCTCGACCCGCAGGATATCGCAGATCAGGCGCAGGATCATTCTGTGGTTCATGGCAGTTCCTTTCTCACTCCTGCTCGATGCGCACGAAGAAAGTGGCGTGGTTATCCGCAACCCACACCGATACCTTTTCCAGCAATTCCTCCATGAAAGGGGAAGGCTCCTCGCGCATCAGCAGGACGACGTGGGTGTTTTTCGGCGTGGCCGCAGGGCATTGCCGGCGGAAATCCGGAGTATGGATATATTTTAAGTACGTCTCGACCTTGTCCAGAAGCAGCGTCTGCCCTTCCGGGGATTCGTCCAAAGGCCCGGAAGAGACCATGACCAAATCCGCGCCGCCGTCCTTGCGGGCACCGAGTATGTCAATGTGATGAGGATTTTCAACCATGATCAGGCCTCCTTTGGGGCTGGTTGTTAGTCATCGGCAAAAATATCGCTTAGATCGCTCAAGCCGCGTTCGGCGGGGGAGATGACCACTACGTTGTCGTGGGGCTCGATGCAGTCGCCGCCGCTGGGGATAATAACTTTACCCCGGCGTGTAATGCTGGCAATCAGCGTGCCGGGCTTGAGGGCTACCTGGTAGAGGGGCTCGCCCAAGTGGGGGAGCTGCTTAGTGGCAGTGAACTCCAGGGCTTCAACCTGGTCTTCCACCAGCCGGTGGAGGGCAACGACCGAACCGCCCTTGCGGTTACCCATTTCACGCACATAACGGGTGATATCGTTGCAGCACAGGTCTTTGGGGCTCACCACGCAGTCGATACCTTTTTCGCTCAAGACTTCGTTAAATTCAGTACGGTTAATTTTTGTAATAACCTTATAAGTACCCAAGAAATTGGCGTACATGGAAATAATAAGGTTCTGTTCATCAAAATCGGTGAGAGTCACGACCGCGTCTGTCTGCGCCAAGCCCTCTGAATCCAAAACGAAACGGTCCGAGCCATCGGCGTGCAGAATCGTAGCTTTGGGCAGGAGCTCGGCTAATTCCACGCAGCGCTCCTCGTCGATTTCAATAAGCTTCACGTTTACGCCGGCCTTCACCAGGTCTTCCGCCAAATAGAAAGCGATGCGGCTGCCCCCAATGATGAGCACGTCGCGGACCTTCTTCTGGGAAATGCCCAGGCTGCGGATCAGCTTGGCCAGATCGCTGGTAGAGGCGGTAACATAAAGCCGGTCGCCTTCCAGCAAGGTAAAGTTGCCGTCGGGGATGAATACCTGGGAACCCCGCTTGACCGCGCACACCAGCACCTTTACCTTCACAATCTTATACAAATCCAGCAGGCGCGCGCCGTTGAGCACGCTGTCACCCTTCAGCACCAGCTCCACGATTTCCACGCGGCCTTTTGCAAAAGCCTCCCGCTTGAGGAAGGAGGGAAACTGCAGTAGCCGGAAAATTTCGTTGGCGGTGGAACGCTCCGGGTTTATGGCCATGTTCAAGCCAAATTCTTCCTGCAACAGGAAAAGCTGGCCGAAATAATCGGGGTTGCGCACACGGGCAATGGTATGGGCGCAGCCCAGCTTTCGGGCCAGAATACAGCATAGCAGATTGATTTCGTCGGCCGAGGTGGCGGCGATCAGCAAATCGCTGGAATCCACATTGGCCTGCTTTTGGGTTTTAAGAGCCGCGCCGTTTCCATAGACTACATTCACGTCCAAAGACTGCTCTGACTCCTGCAGGACCATCTTGTTGCTGTCGATGATGACCACGTCATGATTTTCCTTAGAAAGCTGTACGGCCAGGGCCGAACCCACTTTGCCGTCACCCACTATAACGATTTTCATAGAAAACAACATCTTCCTTTTTCTGAACTGGCTGGGCAGGGCCAGCAGACCCTGCCTTGCCTATCCTACCACAAAGAACAAAAAGGCGCAATAGGTTCCAGCATTTTTTCTTTTCTTACAGCTCTGACGTGCAGTGGGGGCAGCGGGTGGCGGCGGGATCGATCTCGCTTTTGCAGTAGGGGCAGAGCCTTGCAGGAGGGGGCGGGGCTTCCTCCACCTTGCGCAGGGAGCGCAGTTTGTTAATGGCCTTGATAACAAAGAACAAAACCAGGGCGATCAGCAGG
The DNA here is from genome assembly GCA_947652665.1 of uncultured Clostridia bacterium. GTDB lineage: Bacteria > Bacillota > Clostridia > Oscillospirales > Acutalibacteraceae > Acutalibacter. The sequence goes on along the minus strand of CANTDZ010000054.1, from coordinate 6,921 downwards.
AAATTGATGACCGCCGAAATAAACGAGCCATAAGCGAGCACATCGGTTTCCCCATCGCCCAGCCGGATGGACAGGTTCGCAAAGTTGACGCCTCCCGTCAGCAATCCCAACAAGGGCATGAAAACATCGTTTACCAGCGAGTTTACGATGGCCGTGAACGCACCGCCGATGATAACACCGACTGCCATATCCAATACGCTGCCTTTGGATATAAATTCTTTGAACTCTTTAAACAGCTTCATAATAGTGCCTCCCATGGGTTTTTCCCTCATTTTCGCACAATATGGCCAGAAAAGCAAGTGTTTCCCCGCAAAAAAGAAAAGCCCCGGTTCAATCCGAGGCTTCCTGCTTTAGGCCTGTGCGTTCAGGGCGGCATAGAGCTGGCCGCGTACCATGCTGTACTCCCGCGCGATGTCGGCAGGGGAATCGTCCGTCAAGCTTTTCTGGCGCATGAATTCCAGGGCTAGGTACTGCGCTTCAGCCAGCGGCGAGAGGGCTGTGTTGTTTTGTTCCACTTTGCATCCTCCTTTCTTAATAATTTAGCATGGACGAACGGAACACAGTTATGCTATAATATTTTGTAAATAGCCAGAAAGGGGATGGCCCATATTTATATTGCCGACCTGCACATCCACTCCCGCTATGCCCGTGCCACCAGCCGGGACTGTGACGCGCCCCACCTTGACCTTTGGGCCCGGAAGAAGGGGATTACCCTGCTTGCCACCGGGGACTTTACACACCCAGCGTGGAGGGCTGAGCTGGAAGAACAGCTCGTCCCAGCGGAAGACGGCCTGTACACCCTAAAGCCCGAATACAGCCTGCATGGTGGACCGGACAGAGAAGCCCGATTCGTGATTTCCGGGGAAATCAGCTCTATCTACAAAAAGGACGGCCGGGTGCGCAAGGTACATAATGTGATCCTTCTGCCGGATTTCGACAGCGCCCGAAACCTCTCGGCCCGTCTGGAAGCCATTGGGAACCTTCACTCCGACGGCCGGCCTATTTTGGGCCTGGACAGCCGGGATTTGCTGGAAATCACCTTGGAGGCCTGCCCCGAGGCCCTGTTTATCCCCGCCCACATTTGGACGCCGCACTTCTCTCTTTTCGGCGCTTTTTCGGGCTTTAATTCTATTGAGGAATGTTTTGGCGACCTTTCCGGTGAAATCCATGCGCTGGAGACTGGCCTTTCCTCTGACCCTCCCATGAACTGGCGTGTTTCACAGTTGGACGGGTATACATTGGTTTCAAATTCCGATGCGCACTCTCCCCAAAAACTGGGGCGGGAGGGGAATCTGCTGGACACGGAATTATCCTATCCAGCCATGAAGCGTGCCATTGAAACAGGGGAGGGCTTTGGCGGCACGCTGGAATTTTTCCCGGAGGAAGGCAAATACCATCTGGACGGCCATCGGAATTGCGGCGTCGTGTTAACCCCTGCGGAAACGGAAGCCCTGGGAGGATGCTGCCCGATCTGCGGGAAAAAGCTGACGATCGGCGTCGAGCATCGGGTGGAGGAATTGGCCGACCGGGAAGAAGGATTCCGGCCCGTGGGCGCTAAGCCGTTTGAAAGCCTGGCCCCTTTGCCGGAGGTGATCGGGGCTTGCTGTGGGTATTCGGAATCAGGCAAAAAAGTACAAGCTTGCTATGAGACGATGATTGCGGAGCTGGGCCCTGAATTTGAGATACTGCGCAAGGCCTCACTGGAGGACATCCGCCGCGTGGCGGGGCCTGCTGTTGCCGAAGGCATCGACCGCCTGCGGCAGGGCCGTGTGGAGCGGAAAGCCGGGTTTGACGGGCAGTTCGGCTCGGTGATTCTGCTGACGCCAGAGGAAATCGAAGCCTTGCAGGGGCAGACGACTTTGTTCCAAATGTTTGGCCCAACGAAACCTGCACAGAAGAAAAAGGCTTCCATAAAACCCAAACGCGAAGTAAAAACAGAGCCTGCCACTGCCCCTATCCTTCCCAATGAGGAGCAGTTGGCCGCTGCTTCGGCCACAGAGGCGGTCGTAGCGGTGATTGCTGGTCCGGGTGCAGGCAAGACGAAAACCCTCAGTGACCGGGTAGAATTCCTCATCACGGAAATGGGGGCCAAGCCTAAAGAGATTACAGCGGTGACTTTTACCAACCAGGCGGCGGGGGAGCTGCGCGACCGTCTTTCTGCCAGGCTGGGCGGAAAACGGGCTGTCTCGGGCATGACGGTGGGCACATTCCACAGTGTATGCTGGCAGCTGCTGGGCAAGCCGGCTCTCATCAGCGAGAGTGAGGCGCTCCAGCTTGCCGAGTCCCTTTTAGAGGGCCGTGGCTTGCATTTGACTCCGCGCCAGTTTTTGCAGGAGGTTTCCCGGCGTAAAAATGGTATGGAGCCCAAAGAACCGGAGGTCGAGGACAGCCTACTTGCGGAATACCGCCAGCTTATGGGCGGCCGCTTGGATTTCGATGACCTCCTTCTGCAGGCGCTCGAAAGCGACCCGCCCAACCCCAAAAGTTTTACCCATCTCTTAGTCGATGAGTTCCAGGACTGCAACGACCTCCAATACCACCTGACCCTACGCTGGGCAAAATCTGGCAAGACCCTGTTTGTTATCGGCGACCCAGACCAGTCCATCTATGGCTTCCGTGGCGCTGTGGGCAGATGCTTTGCCAGGCTGGAGGAGGATTGCCCCGGCCTGCGGGAAATCAGGCTGACCCACAATTACCGCTCTACGCCCGAAATCCTGCAAAGCGCTTTGGGTGTGATATCCCATAACCAAGGCGGCCAGCGGGCCCTTGTCAGCGGAGCCGTTTCTGGGCCGCGAGTGCGCTGGTGCAGCGCGGGGGACGAATTCTCGGAAGGGGCGTTTTTGGCCAGGGAGGTCACCGCCATGGCTGGGGGCGTCGATATGCTGGGGGCTCGCCAGAGGGAGAGCTACCATGCTTTTTCCGAGATCGCCGTGCTGTGCCGTACCCGCCGCCAGCTCACCTTGCTGGAACGCTGCCTGCGCCGGGAGGACATCCCCTGCGTGATAGGCGGCCGGGACGATTTTCTGCAGGAAGATGCCGTGGTCGGCACCTTGGCTTTTTTCCGATACTTATTGGAACCTTCGGACGATAACGCTCTTCAAACCTGTCTCAAGCTTCTATGGAATTGCCAGACCAAGAACCCAATCTTTTTGAAGATGGTGGACGAATACTTGCCGCGCTTAAAAGAAAAGCCAGAGAGAGTCTTAGAGAGCTGGTTGGCACAGTGGCCAAAGGCGAAAGGGCTCAAGCGCCTGCAAAGTATGGCCGCTTTTTCCGCCAGCCTAAGCGGTTTTATCGACCTGCTGCTCCTAGGCGAGGAAGGGGATTTACGCCGTCCTTCAGGCAAAGGCTATGCCTCAGGAGCGGTATATCTCAGCACTCTGCACGGCGCGAAGGGCCTGGAATTTCCGGTGGTGTTCCTGGCAGGCGTAAACAAGGGCACGCTTCCGCTGGAATCCGCAAAAGGCTCCACAGATGTAGAAGAAGAACGCCGTCTGTTCTACGTTGGCATGACCCGTGCGAGGGAGGAGCTGATCTTGCTTTCCTCTGATGAGCCTTCGCCGTTCATCGACGAAATCCCCAGTGGGCGTTTAGAAAAAGAAACCATCCCCACCAGGGAAAAGCCTGTAGAACAGCTAAGCCTGTTCTAACCAAAGAAAAAGCGCGCTGTAAAGGGAATCCCCTTGCAACGCGCTTTGTTTTTGAAAAATTACTCGCCCATCCAGTTTTTTACAATCTCTTTTGTGGAGCGCTCCATTTCAAGAGCAAAATCCGACGTGTATTTCCGCTTGCAGAAAGCAGCAGCTTTTTCGTTGTCGTAGTACTCCAACAGCTCCTCATCGGTCAGATCGTGGTAGGCGTTCTCAAAGACGATCATCTCCTTGGGGAACCGGCTGGTCTGTTTGCGGTCCTTCTGAATCTGGGTGGGATAGCCGAACACCAGCATGGAGACAGGAGCCACATATTCGGGCAGGTTAAAAGCCTTTTGATGGGTCTCCCACTGCTCAATAATGTCGCCGATGTAGCAGGAGCCGACCCCTAAGCTTTCTGCAGCCACGCAGGCGGCATGGGCGGCGATGACGGCATCGTTGGTGGAAAGGATTAGGTCACTGAGGCGGGGCTTGGGAGCGTCACAGCCAGCCTGGGCAAATTTGCGAACCCAGCGGCGGTAATCGGCCAGGAATACCAAGACCAAGGGGGCTGTGGCGATAAAGGGCTGGTGGTCGCAACTTTCCGCCAGGAGGTCTTTCAGCTTTTGATCGGTTATATCCAAAATGGAGTAGATCATCGAATTACCAGCCGTGGGAGCGCGCATGGCGGCGGCCAGGATGGCCTCTTTCACGTCGGCGGGGATTTCCTTGTCTTCAAACTGGCGGACGGATTTGCGTTTCATCAATACATCAATGGTTTCATTCATGGGGGCATCTTCCTTTCTTTTCTGAATTTTCCAGCTTTTATTGTACCACATTTGGCGCGGCATGTAAACTGCAAAAAAATTGATTGCAAAAGGCGGCGGGGTAGGGTATAATCACCATAAGCCCGAAACCATGTAAATTTTGTGAAGGAGTGTGCCATCATGAAGGTTGCTGTTATTGGCTGCGGCACGATCGCCAACGCCGCCCACATCCCGTCCTATATGAAGAATCCCGAGGCGGAAATCAAGTATTTCTGCGACATCATCCCCGAGCGTGCTGAAAAGGCTGTGAAGGAATACGGCTGCGGCACTGCTGTGGTCGACTACCACGACGTGTTGAATGACCCGGAGATCGAAGCCGTGTCTGTCTGCACGCCTAACGATATGCATCCCGTTATCGCCATGGATGCCCTGCGTGCGGGGAAGAATGTCCTGTGCGAGAAGCCTGCCGCCCGTACCTATGCCGAGGCTCTGGAGATGCAGAAGGTGCAGCACGAGACCGGCAAGGTGCTAAATATCGGCGTTGTAAACCGCTTTAACGACGGTGTGAACCGCATCAAGGAGTACATCGATTCCGGCCGCTTGGGCAATATCCACCATGTGTATGTGAGCTTCCGGGCCCATCGTTCCATCCCTGGGCTGGGCGGCGCGTTTACGACCAAGGCCATTGCAGGCGGCGGCGCGCTTATCGACTGGGGCGTGCATTATCTGGATATCGTTATGTACTGCTGCGGCGACCCCACTGTCCATACCGTTTCCGGTGAGGCTTTCTGCAAGCTGGGCAAGGATATGGAAAATTACGTCTATAAAGATATGTGGGCCGGCCCGCCCAAATACGACGGCATCTACGATGTGGACGATTCCGTTACTGGCATGATCCGCACCTCCGGCCCGGTCATTACCCTTAATGGCGCCTGGGCCCAGAATATCGGCGTGGAAGACCGCTACATCGACTTCATGGGGGACAAGGGAGGAATCCGTTTGCAGTACGGCGCGGATTTCACCCTCTACACCGTGGAGAATGGCGCCCTGGTGGAGTTTACTCCCCAGTACACTACTCGCGATATGTTCCAGAATGAGATTGACGCGTTCGTCGACTGTATCAAGACGGGGAAAAAGCTTCCCTCCCATATTGACACAGTGATCGTTACAGCTGAGATGATGCAGGCTATTTATGATTCTTCCGAGCAGCATCGGGAAATCGTACTCAACGGATAACCCCACAAAATAGATTATATAAAGAATTTCTATGTATCCATTTTCCATCGGTGTAATGCTGGATTCTTTCCGTACGGATATGCTGACGGCCCTGGATAAGGCCACGGCTCTAGGGGCCAAAGGCATCCAGGTGTATGCCACAAGGGGGGAGATGTCTCCCGAAAAGCTGGACGCACAGAAGCGCAAAGAATTCTTGAAGGCCGTCAAAGACCACGGCTTAGTCGTTTCGGCCCTGTGCGGCGATTTAGGCAAGGGATTTGTGCACACCGAGCTCAACCCGGGGCTCATTGAGCAGTCCAAGCGAATTTTGGATTTGGCCAAGGACCTGGAGACCGACGTAGTGACCACCCACATTGGTGTGGTGCCGGAAGACCCGTCGCATCCCCGCTATGCTATTATGCAGGAAGCCTGCGGACAGTTAGCGGCTTACGCAGATTCCATGGAAGCCCACTTTGCTATTGAGACTGGCCCGGAGAAGGCCGCTACCTTGAAAGCTTTCCTGGACGGCCTGCATTCCACCGGTGTGGCCGTGAATCTTGACCCGGCTAACTTCGTTATGGTGACCGGCGATGACCCCGTACAAGCTGTGTACACCTTAAAGGACTATATCGTCCACACCCATGCCAAAGACGGCCGCCGCCTGGCTGTGCGCGACCCGGAGGTGCTCTACGGCATGGTCGAGTCCGAGATGCTCAATGACCCCTCCTATATCGAGCTGCCCCTGGGCGAAGGCGATGTAGACTTCCCCAACTATCTGAAAGCCCTGCATGAAATTGGCTTTACAGGCTTCCTTACCATTGAGCGCGAGGTAGGCGACAATCCCGAGGGGGATATCGGCGCAGCGGTCAGGTTCCTGGAAAATCTGATAAAATGAGAGGCCCTTATGACTGCCAATGAATACCAAAAAGAAGCCATGGCGACCTTAAATCCGGAATTGGGGCCTCAAGATATATTGGTAAACAGTGTCATGGGCTTGTGTGGGGAGTCCGGCGAAGCGGTTGACATTGTAAAAAAACATCTGTTCCAAGGCCATCCACTCAACAAGGAAGCCCTTGCCAAAGAGCTGGGCGATATCGCGTGGTATCTGGCTGAAGCCGCTACGGCCCTTGAAATGCCTTTGGAAGATATTTTGCAGGGCAATCTTGCAAAGCTGAAAAAACGTTACCCGGCTGGTTTTAATGTGGAAATGTCAAAAGCCAGGGAAGACGTGGAAAAATAGAAATTGATTTTTTAGACTTACAAAGCCGCAGCTTTATTTTGAAGCCGCGGCTGTTTTTTATGGGAAACGG
>CANTDZ010000053.1 GCA_947652665.1 uncultured Clostridia bacterium | reverse complement strand
GTTTGTCCTTATTCTTTTTCCAGTAAAAAACAGCCTGAAATTGGGCACAAAAGGGGAGGCAGAAAACGGCGACTTCACATAAAGGACAAAATTTCAACAGTCAAAAACGAGGTAAATATTATGTGCAAAACATCTAAAATCATCGCAATCTGCAACCAAAAAGGCGGCGTAGGAAAAACCGTCACCACTGTAAACTTAGGTATCGGGCTGGCCCGAAAAGGTAAGCGCGTCCTGCTGGTAGACGTGGATGCTCAAGGCTCTCTGACTGCCAGTCTGGGTTATCAACAACCTGACCAGTTGGAAGTCACCCTTGCCACTCTGATGGGAAAAGTTATCTCGGACGAGTCTCTGACCTTTGGCGAAGGCGTCCTGCACCAAAGCGAGGGTGTAGACCTGCTCCCTGCCAATATAGAGCTGGCCGGCTTGGAAGCCACGCTTGTAAACGCCATGAGCCGGGAGTTTATCTTGAAGGAATATCTCAAAACCGTCCGTGACCAGTATGATGTGATTTTGCTGGACTGCTGCCCCTCGCTGGGTATGCTCACCATCAACGCTCTGACAGCCGCAGATGCCGTAATCGTGCCTCTCCAGGCACATTACCTGTCGCTGAAAGGTTTGGAACAGCTCATTCGCACCATTGGACAAGTAAAGCGCCGACTAAACCCCGCGCTGGAAATCAGCGGCCTGCTTATCACCATGGCAGATATGCGAACGGCTTACTCCCGCGATATCGTGGACTTACTGCGTCTGAACTATGGGGGCAAACTACGCATCTTCGACACCATTATCCCCCGCTCCATCCGCGCCGCCGAAACCAGCGCCGAGGGCAAGAGCATCTATCTACATGACCCTAGCGGCAAGGTGTCCGAAGCCTACATAGCGCTGACGCAGGAGGTAGCCTCATGAAAAGCAGTGCCGCAAGAATCCAGATGAACAGCTTTGAGGATTTGTTTGGCTCTAATGAACCTGCACCCGGCAAGGACCGCTTTCAAGAGATTGCTTTGTCAGAGTTGCATCCCTTCCAAAAACACCCATTTCACGTGGTAGACGATGAGAAGATGCAGGAGATGGTGGAAAGCGTCACTCAGCACGGCGTGCTGGTTCCGGGAATCGTCAGGCCCAGACCAGAGGGCGGCTATGAACTGGTGGCAGGCCACCGGCGCAAACGGGCCAGTGAGTTGGCAGGGCTTGATACCATGCCTGTGTTCGTAAAAGAATTAGACAATGATGAAGCCGTGCTTATCATGGTAGATAGCAATCTCCAGCGGGAAAAAATACTGCCCAGCGAAAAGGCTTTTGCCTATAAAATGCGACTGGAAGCAATGAAACGAAAGGCTGGTAGACCTTGCAAAAATAATCTTGGCCCAGTGGGCCAGAATTTTTCCAGGGATGAACTAGCGAAAAATTCGGCGGATAGTTCAAGACAAATCCAACGCTACATCCGTCTGACCGAACTTCTCCCCAGATTGCTACAACTGGTGGACGAAGAAAAACTTCCGCTGCGCCCCGCCGTGGAAATATCGTATCTTATCAAGGACGAGCAGAAATTATTGTTTGATTTCGTGGAGGACGCGGGAGTTATCCCGTCCCTGATGCAGGCGCAGAAGCTACGGGAGTATAGCCAGCGCACGGAGCTGACCAAGTATCTGATAGAGGATATCATGTCGGAGGAAAAGCCCGCGCCCGTGAAAATCACGCTGAAAAAGAAACGGCTTTATCAGTATTTCCCGCAATCGTACACACAAGAGCAGATGGAGGGCGTGATTTTCTCACTGCTGGAGCAGTGGAAATCAACACAGGAGGGAGTTGAACCTTGTGACCAAAATGTGTAAGCGAAGCACCATCATAAAAGAAACGTCCTTTGGCCGTGATATGTTGAATGTGCTGGCGGAGTGTCAGTTGCAACGTGTAGGCTTTTGTGAACTGGACATCTCCAAATCTATCATAACCTTGAAAAGCTATCTTGTCAAGCGGCTTGCGTCTAAAGGACACGAGTACCCATCCCAGCTTCGCTTCCTCTACCCTGCCTACTTTGATTCGGCTCGTGTGCTGCTGGCAGAATGTGTGGCCGAGTTTTTCCAAACCGGCAGGATTTGGGTGTCGGAGCTGGACGTACAGTGGATGGAGTACATTGACCACGAAATCTGCCAGATTATTTTGACAGAAACGGATGTGGACGTACTTTTGCGGGTACTCCGCAAGGTGCAAAGCTCCGACCATGACTTGTGTTCCCGCTGGCAAGACCCGGCTGACCGGGCGCGTTGGCGGCAACACGCTCAAGATGTATATGATATCTTGAATCAGCTAAAGTAAATAAACACTTGCAGCCCCGATGACTTTATGTTACCGGGGCTTTTTTTGCGCCCATTTATGGGAGAAAGGAGGATGCAGTTGAATAATCATGAAGATTTCGGTGAGAAAATCGGCGGCGCACGAAAGGACTTGTGGAAGGAGCGTGGCCTTTATGTAGATGATCTGGATGCCATGAACGACCGCGAAGCAGAGAAATTCGTGAAGAAGGATAATATCTGGAAAAAGCCAGACTACCAAGCCATGCTTGACAGTGGGCTTCCCCTTGGCGTGGTGTTTTTCATTAAAAAGGCAAGGGATTCCATAAACGCGTCCCCGCAATATCTGTATGGTGATAAAACATCCGAAAAGCGCTTGGCTCGGCAGAGGGAATATATTCAGACGGTTCGGGAACTGCAAAGCGTTGTTTCGGAAGCCCGCACCGTGGAGGACGCTATGAAAGCCTTTGACCGTTTCTTTGTAGAAAACGGGTATTTTGAAAAAAAGCAGGAGTGGGGCTGCAGCTTTCGTTACCAGGCAACGGAGAAGGGCGGGAAAAACCCATCCATTACCAAGAAGCTGGCAGATATCCTGCTGATCCGCTCCCCAGAAGCCTTTGAGCGGAATTTCACGCAAAAAGCGCAGAAAGAGCAGTTTGGTATTTCCAAGGAGCAGAAGGTACCGAGGGGGTATGCTATCCGCTTTCATGACGGGAAGTATACTTACTCCAAAAATAATGTTTGGTTGCCCAATACCTATTATGTTGTGAAAGGCCACTCTATCCTGCAAACAAATTTTGAAACGAGGGAAGCCGCCTTGAAATGGGTGCAGGACTTTGCAAGGGGCCAGAACAAAAGCGGAAAAACAAGGTTTGTGCCGCCCCAGCTTGCCAACATACAACGTACCGGGCCGGATTACCGAAACGGCACCGAAATCACGGGACAGCATTATCTGGACACGTTTGGGTTCCGTGGGGGCGAATTTGGCAACTGGATGAACCAGAATGACCGCCAGGCATCCCTCAACATGGGTTTTGAGGCCTTGAAGGACTTGGCATCCGTCTTAAAAATCAGTGACAGGGATATTTCCTATCAGGGGACACTCGCCATTGCTTTTGGTGCCAGGGGCAGCGGTAATGCCGCCGCTCATTATGAACCGCTGCGCAAGGTCATTAACCTCACGAAAATGCACGGGGCCGGTTCCCTGGCGCATGAATGGTGGCACGGGCTGGATGATTACCTCGGCAAAAAAATAGGCGCAAGAGGGATGCTTTCCGAGCAGCCCCGTCTGTACGCGCCTTTTGAAAAGCTCATTAACACCATGAAGTATAAGCCGGAGACACCGGAGCAGGCCGCAACTCGTGAAAAAAATCAGTCCGAACGCATCCGCAAGAACGCGGAAAGCTGGCTGGAGTTCGCTATGCTGGCCCCCTTGAAACGGCAGGGTACGGAGGAACAAATGGCTGCTTACGCTGCTTTGCGGGAATCGTTTCTTTCTGGTGAAGCGGGCAGCGTGGAAAAGCTCAACGATCTCAAAAAAACCGTCACCGGTCGTGTGATACCCAAAAGCGAGCGTGAGCGGCTGGAAACATTCGAGCGTATGCTGTCCGGTATGCAGGGGCAGAAGGCACTACAGATCGGGCGTGTGGAGACGGATTTTTATCGAAACTCCGTGCGGATGGCGGCAGAATGTGAAAGGGACGGCGGCTATTGGGACAGCAATACGGAAATGACCGCCCGGGCTTTCGCCTGCTATGTCAAGGACAAGCTGCCCTACCTTTCGGATTACCTGGTCGGTCACGCAGACTGCGCTGTTACGATTGTGGCAAACAGAAGCGGGGAAATGGAAGTTCTAAAGGCTTTCCCGGAGGGCGAGGAACGTGAAGCCATCAATGCTGTTTTTGATGAACTCGTGGCTGACCTCAAGAGGGAGCAGATTTTAACCCATGCGGATAAGACACTCCCTCTTTCTTTACACCCCGTAGTAGAAAATGAGCAGATTTCATTTTTTTACAATGAACTGCCCAAAACGAAACCCGTGCAGGCAATCCGTAAAACAGATTGCGGGCCAGAACTTTAGGAGGGGAATCATGTCAGAAAAAAGCATTTGTAACTGCCCGGACTGCCCCTTTTTCAGCGTCCAGTACCCACACTACTGCGGCTTGCCGGGGCGGAAAATCACGCAAAAGGAGGATGCGCGCTTTGCTGTGTCGGAGTGCCATTGCCAGCATTCAGCGCTGCTGGCGCTCTATGTCAAATTGGGGGTGAACGGTTGAACGAACACGTTGGCTCGTTGGATTTTACTGCCATGGCTCGGGACTATCTTAGCCGGGCAGAGGCCATCGGAGAGAAGGTTTCTCAGCTAAGGCGCGAGTATAAACGCACTGGCAATTTCTCTTTGAGGGTGCAGATGGACAACTGGAAAGAGATCGAAGCGGACTTGCGGCACCAGGGACTGGATTTCCTGCGCCGCGCTGAACGCAGAGGAGAACAGGAGGATTTCAAGCTATGAGTATAAGGATAAATGAAGGTTACATTATCACGGATTCCATCCACGTTGGCGAGATGGAATTTGTATTGGGCGTACACAGTAAAGTGCCTTCGCAGTTCGTGACGTGGGCCTGCAAGGGCGGGAATGATTACGTTTGGGGACATTATACGTCCGATTTACTCGCGGCCACAAAAGACCTTATCGCCCGCGCGGAGCAGGAATTGCAATACTGCCAGAGTATGAAGGACAAAGCCCGGTCAGGAAAGGCAAGGGAAGATGATGTGTGCCTGTGACGAAACGATCTGCGGATTCCCCGTGCTGCCCCTCCCTGAGAAGCCAGACTACATACCGCTGTCCGATGAAGAATTCAAGAGGGAAACCCTGTCGGCCTGGTGCCGGGGTGGCCATACTGAGAAAATTACCGCAGCCCTGCGCGGCGGCGAGCACGAGTGGGCTATCCTGTGCCACGATGAAAGTCCCTCCGTCCGGGCGGCTGTAACCTGCAAGGCCAGCGAATTTTATCAGATGCAGATGCTGGGCGACCCGGAGCCGCTGGTGCGAAAATGGCTGGCCATCTACGGCACCGACCGTGTACGTCTTGCTCTCCTGGCCCAACGGGAGAACGACCCCGAAGTGCTGGTGGAAATCGCCAAGTGGGGGAATATAACCGCCCGGAACCGCGTCCTGCCGCTGGCATGGGACAAACCTGACGTGCTGCGCAAAATCGCTCCTTATCTGGGCACACGAGGTATTCGGGTTTTGGAAAAGCACCCGGATATCCATATGAGGTTTGCAGCCGCTATGCACGGCAGTCTGGCGCAGGGCAGGCGTTTTTTTGAATCTATCAAAAATGATAAAGACCCCAACTGCTTCCTCATGCGGAAGCTTTTGTCCTGGCGATTAGAAGATTTGGAAGCGGTGGCAAGCGCCCTTTCGGTAGGGCGAGTACGAACTATGAATTTGGGAGTTGAACGATAATGGCAATCAAGAAACTGCATCTTGCGGATTTGAGACCCCAGACGGCGCGGGCATTCCGATACCTGCAGGTGCCCAAACTGCTGATGAAAGACAGGAATTATGCCCCTCTTGATGAAGGTGCAATCCTTCTTTACAGCCTGATGTTGGAACGGGCGGGATTGTCGGCTCAAAATGCGGACAAATTTACAGATGAAAAAGGACGTTTCTATATCATCTACACGGTGGAACAGATGAGATTACACTTCCAGCGCTCCCGCCCCACTATCATCAAATGGACGAAGCAGCTTGCGGATATTGGACTTATCGAGAAGGTACGGCAAGGCCAGGGCAAGCCGTCCAGAATCTACATTATGGATTTTTCCAGTGTAGATGCCACGGAACCGGGTAGTCAAGAAGCTGACCCTCAAGAGGTTAAAAAAATTGACTTGCAGAAGTCAAAAAAATTTACTTCTGGAAGTAAAAAGGCTTTACCTCTTGAAGTCAAGAATTTTTACCCTATAGAACTTGATAATAAAGACCTTGAGAACATAGACCTTCCTACCTACCAGGAGGAAGGTGTGGAGGAAATAGTCGCTGACGTGCAAGACCAAGTGGAATACCCGGTGCTGTGTGAGCGTTATGGGCAAGACCTGGCAGACGAGGCCGTCTCACTCATCACGGAGGTACGTTGCCGTCATGGGCCTGCTATGTCCATTGGGGTGGCAAAGTACCCAATGGGCTTTGTGAAGTCCCGTATGCAGGCGCTTACCTTCGAACACGTCGCCTATGCCCTGGACAACCTGGGCCGTGCCGGGCCTGTGCGAAACCCGCATAATTACTTATTGGCTCTTTTATTTAACGCCCCCGCTGGATATAACTCGGCGGTGCAGGCGGAATTCAATTTAGGGGAGAAATCGCTATGAAAAGCAAATATGCGTCCGTTCAGCCAGATTACAAAAATACCATCGCCCTGCTGGTGCGGGAAACCGGATGGTCGGCAGAAACTACGGAAAATGTGGTGGGGCTGCTGATGCAGGCCAGCGAAGAAAAGGCCAGCGCTGTTGCGGAAGAAAAAAGAATGAGCCAGAAAGATGCAAAGTATCTCACCACAAAAACACTTTTGGAAAAATACCGTCTTTTGAAAGTGTCAATCGAATCGGGCACAGAACACACCTTGAAGCTGTTAGCGGATACCGAATATCAACGCCTGATGCAGTTGGAGGAAAGCGCACAGAATCAGGATGCACGTTCTATGGCCGTTCAAACCGCAAGGAACCGGGTGCTTTTGGCTCAAATCGACACGGCGCTGGATTGCCTGAAAGAACTATGCGACAACTCGAAAAGCAGTCGCGTGAAAAGGCAGTATACCCTTTTATATGCCCGGTATATAGATACCCAAGAACAGACTGTTGAGGAAATCATGGATGAATACGGTATTGAACGCACTTGCTATTTTACCACCTTGAAAAGCGCAATGGAAACGCTCTCTGTTTTGCTGTTTGGAGTGGAAAACGCAGAGGACTTTATTGCCAGTCGAACGGACAGCAAAGAGTGTCAATAAAACAGTTTTTGGAAAGGATGATGTGATTGAACCAAAAAGTACAAAGCTTTGCAGAACTGGCGGTATCTACCGCCAAGCAGATTACCAGCAGTTACACAAAATGGACGGCGTTTTTGGACACCGCCGCGAGGCTCTATAAATATCCCTACCACGAGCAAGTCCTCATCTACGCCCAGCGCCCGGACGCCACTGCCTGTGCCAGCTTTGACGTATGGAATGGACGCATGAACCGGGCCGTGCGCAGGGGGTCCCGGGGTATTGCCTTGATGGACACCAGCAGTGGGGCACCAAGGCTGCACTATGTGTTTGACATCTCCGACACCGTAGGCCGTGATAAGAGCCGTCGGCCTTACCTTTGGCAGTTGGAGGACGATAATCAAGAACCCGTGGTGCAGGCCCTGTCCGACCAGTATGACATCTCTGCCGACATCGGCTTGGAATGGCAGTTGGAATCCATCGCCGCCACGCTGTCAGAGGAATACTGGCAGGAGAATCAAGCAGACATCCTTGCCAGCGTGAGCGGTTCCTTCTTGGAGGAATTGGACGAGGACAACATCAAGGCCAGTTTTTGCGATGCCGCCAGTGTCAGCACCTTGTATGTATTGCTGACCCGGTGCGGCTTGGATGCCAGCCAGACGTTGGGGCATGAGGATTTTCTGAGTGTTTTTGACTTCAACACCCCAGCTATAGCAACGGCGCTGGGCACAGCGGTCAGCCAGGGCAGTGAGCAGGTCTTGCGGCAGATAGAAATCACAATTAAAAATTTTGAAAGGAGTAAGGCTCATGAACGAGTTGAGTTATCGGCAGGAGGGGGATTTTCTTCTCCCACAGTTGGAGACGGAACAGCCCCAGCAGTTGGGCAAATACGGGAGGATGCGGCTGGATTACCTGCGGGAGCATCGCCCGGTGCTGTACAACCGGATGATTTTAGAGGGGACGTTGGGCCAGCACTTGACGGAGATCGAGCAGACGGCGGTGCAGAGATTGGAGCTGATGATGCCGCAGCTACAGAAGTCCATGGGGATAACCGAGCAGTTGAAGGCCCAGGAGCCCATGAAGTGGGTGGGTCTGATGAACAACGCCAAGCAAAAAGCGGAGGAGGCGATTTTGGCAGAGCTGGTGTTCAGCTAGAGCAGGAAAACGGGCAGTTTTCGCTTTTTGATACAGGCGCATTTGAGCCGCTGCCGGATGCGCGGCCTGCCGGGGAAAGTGCTGTTTCTCAAGACGTTATTGATGAAGCCCTGCGCATCGGTGCCAACGAAACCTCCAGCCGTATTCGCATTGTGGCAGAGTTTATGAAAGGGAAATCCCTGCAAGAAAACGCGGAGTTTCTGGAGAAGCACTACGGTGAGAATGGTGTTGGGTTCTACGTCGGGGAGCGCAAATATGCCCTTTGGTACAATGATGCAGGGCTGGCGATTTCCCCCGGTGAGGCTGTCAGCGAACGCTTTGCAACCTATGTCACATGGGAGCAGGCGGCAAGTAGAATCAAGGAGCTGCTGGAGGCTGGCGAGTATGCGGGGCAGGTCACACTGTACCGGGCGTGGCCCTATGAGCGGCGGCGCGTGGCAGAAGCCTTGCAGTATCTTCATCGGGACATTTCCGAAGAATATAAGAGCCAATATCTTCCCACTCTGACCGCTGCTCTGGACAGCATCTACGTTTACCCGGATGTGGTGAATAAGACGATTGAAATGTTGGATGACCCGGAAAAGCTGCGCGACACGACAGAGGAGTTTTCGGCGTTTATGAAGGACTACGCCCACAACCGTGATATCCTCCGTTTCCACTTTCATAGGCAAGATGATATTTTGCAGGGACTAAAAGACTTGCAGCTTGACCCCCTCAAATTTACCGCCGCCGAGGACTTTTCTCCCCAGCGGCGGCTTTTTATTTCACAAGACGAGATCGATAATCTTTTGCGCGAAAGTCCAAGCCACAACGAATACCGCATTGGCGTGGTGAAGTTTTTTGAATTCCACCCGGATAAGAAAGAGCGGGAGAATTATTTGGCCCATTTGCATGGCGAATATATCGGTTACGGTGACGGCAATGACAGCATTACCTACACGTCAAAGCAGCTTGTATTTAACCGTGGGGGCACCACAGAGCCTTACGCCAAAGTGGAGTTGAAATGGAATAAGGTGCGTAAGCGCATTGAGGAATTGATTGCCAGAGATGCCTTTTTGTCGGCTGAGGACAAAAAAATTATGGAGGGCAGGGCATCCGAAACCATTATAGAAAGCGCTTCTCCCCTTGACCGTGCCAAGGAACTTATCGAAGAATTTTGCCAGAGCGAGTATGGGACCAGCGCGGATTTTTCGGATTTGAGCCATGTGGATATCGCCTACTCCACCACGGAGGACGGCGAGCATGAAATACAAATATATACGGATTTGGCAGATTTCCGCCTGATCTATGAGGTTGACAGCAAGCCTGTTTTCCGTCTGCAATGCTTTGACTTGGACGATTTGAACGAATATCTTGGCAATCTGGAATTTGACACTATGATTGCAGATGCGGAGAAGTGGTATCGCGAGGAAATTGCCGCGCAGGAGCAGACAGAGTTGCCCGCCGAGGAGCCTCTTACAGATTTACAGAAACAGGCTGCGGAGATTGCCAAAGGGTATGAAAGCCTCTCCCTGCAAGGCAAAATCGACATCATTGCCCAGGCTTTTGGCTGCACATCGGGTGAAATCGAAACCTCCCCCTGTTCTGGAAAATGGCGCGGCACCAGTGATATTTCCATCCGTTTTGACAATGGAGCGTCTCTGTTCATCGGCAACGCCCAGACACCCCAGGCAAAAACCGCAAAGTTGCAGGATGAATACGTCGCCGCCACCTTGACACGGTACAACCCAGAAATTATCCGCGCCGCCAAAGAAGCCGCCCTGCCTACACTCTTGAAACGAGAAGCTGTGGATAACGCCATCGCCGTACAGAAAGGCTTGAAGCCCTACGAGATACTCAGTGTGGAAATAAACGATGGGTCCGACGAACGAAACGGCGGCTATATTGGCTGGTACTATGTGATGCTGGCCGTGGAGGGCAAAATCTTTGCGCATTTGGAAACGGGCCTAAACCATGACATTGCCTTTGGCAAAGTGAGCGAAACCCCTTCACGGGAGAATTATTTTGTCGCAGGCGGCTTGAAAGAAACCGACGTGGACTACGTTTTCAATAACGTGGGCCATTCTTCCACGGCTGATCTGTACACCCTGCCCCTGCGGGACGATGTGCACCAGCGGGCAGAAAAGGTCCTTGCGGAGCGCGAAGCTGTGCAGGAATCCACAGCCACAGTCGGCGAGTTGTATGAAAAGTACAAACCCTTGGTGCAGGATGCCGTCTCCCAAGACACCGCCTATCGGAACGCTTGCCACAATTCGGACGAAGAAAATGCCCGGCTGGAGGGCAATGCCGCCATCAAACGGGCCGTTGACGGGCTGGGGGATTTGGAGCTCACCAAGCTTTATTATGATGTCAGCAGTTTCCACAGCCGCCTGCATCATGAGGTGTTGGAGGAAACGTATGCGGTGCTTTCCACACCTGTTGCCCCTCTCCCTATCGAGGATGATTTTTCCGACATTAACCCCGCTGCTGTGCGGGCAGCTCTTGAGGAAAGGGGTATCGTGAATGGCAAAGTGGTTGACCCGGAAAAATTGAACGCGGACCCCTTTATCCAGCAGGTCATGGCAGACGTGGAACAACTTGCCGCTGAAACGGATACCAGCGAGGATTTTTCAGTGGCTGACTTGGAAAACGCCAATGAGGACATCTTAGATGTGCTGGCTCACCACGTCCTGACGGATGAAACCAAAGACCTGGTTTTTGGCTGGCTGCGGGAGGGCGTTGACAACGAAAGACTCGCCTTGCAGCTCCAGGAGCATCTTTCCAGCCATGCCGATATGGTAGAGCTGGAAACGGGCGAAACCGTTGATTTCTTTGCCACAGTTAATGGTATCGAGATTGATTTTAGCGATAAATATAACAGTGTGGCAACGGCAACGTGGGCTGAAATCGCAGAAATAGTCCGGGCCATGTACCAGCAAGAATTGGATGGGAACACCCATGACCAGTCTCCCCCAAAGCCTGTGCAGCCCGAGATTTCTACTAAGACGGTTGCCGTTTACCCCGCCGACAAGAACAATCTGCCCTTTGATATTGTGATTGAAACCCTGCATATCAACGAACCCGAGCAGGCTCCCGCCCCGCAAAACTTCCACATCACGGATGATAATTTGGGCGCAGGCGGCGCAAAGATCAAGTTCCAGATGAACATGGATGCCATCAAACTCGTCAAAGAATTAACTGCCAACGGCAGGCAGGCCACGCCTGATGAACAGGAAGTGCTTTCCAAATATGTGGGCTGGGGTGGTCTCCCGGATGCCTTTGATGAGAACAAACCCGCATGGGCCAGCGAGTATAAGGAGCTGCAGGAGGCCCTTACCCCGGAGGAATACGCATCTGCACGTGGCTCCATTTTGAATGCCCACTACACGCGGCCTGATGTTATCCGCGCCATCTACCAAACATTGGAGAATATGGGCTTTAGGGGCGGCAATATCCTGGAGCCATCCTGCGGCGTGGGCAATTTCTTTGGGTGCCTACCCGAGAGCATGGCAGACAGTCGGCTCTATGGCGTGGAGCTGGACAGCATCACCGGGCAGATTGCCAAGCAGCTTTACCCCCAAGCCGATATCAAAATCGCAGGCTTTGAGACTACCGACCGCCGCAATTTCTACGACATAGCCATCGGCAACGTGCCCTTCGGCAGCTATCACGTACATGACCCAGCTTACAATAAGCTGGGTTTTTCCATCCACAATTACTTTTTTGCCAAAGCCCTGGATCAGGTGCGTCCTGGCGGCATCGTGGCCTTTTTGACTTCCCGCTATACCATGGATGCCAAGGATACATTCGTCCGAAAATATCTGTCAGAACGCGCCGACCTTCTGGGGGCTATCCGTCTGCCCAACGGCACCTTCAAGGCCAATGCTGGCACCGAAGTCATAGAGGATATCCTCTTTCTGCAAAAACGTGAAACCCCGGCGTTGGAAACCCCAGCTTGGGTGGAAACGGGGGAAACCCCGCTTGGCTTTACAATTAACCAGTATTTCATTGAAAACCCCCACATGGTGTTGGGCACAGAAAAGGCCGTAAGCAGCCAGTATAAGTCGAAGGATTACTCGGTTGCCCCCATCCCCGGCATAGAAATAGGCGAGATCCTTACCGAAGCCATCACCAATATACATGGCCAGTATGTGGAAGCTGCTCTCCCCGATCTGGACTTGGAGGACGGAGAACCCATGGAGGAAACCCTGCCCGCCGACCCGGATGTGAAGAACTTTTCGTATACTATTGTAGATGGGGACGTGTACTACCAGCAGAACTCCATCATGGTAAAACAAGAGCTGAACAAAACCGCCACCCAGCGCGTGGCTGGCATGGTGGGCCTGCGGGAATGTGTGCGCAGACTCATAAACCAGCAGTTGGACGGATTCGTTTCCGATGCGTCCATCAAAGAAACCCAGCAGGAGCTTGACCATCTTTACGATGATTTTTCCGCCAAGTTTGGCCTTATCAATGACGCAAACAACCGCCGCGCTTTCTCCCAGGATTCCAGCTATTACCTTCTGTGCGCGTTGGAGGTGCTGGACGATGAGGGCAAATTCGTCCGCAAGGCCGATATGTTTTCAAAGCGTACTATCCAGCCCCACCAGGTAGTCACCCATGTGGACACGGCTACTGAAGCCCTAGCGGTATCCATCGGTGAGCGGGCAAAGATAGATTTACCGTTTATGGCACAGCTTACAGACAAGGGCGAGGATGAGATTATAGAGGAGTTGCGGGGGCAGATTTTCCGTGTACCCCTGCAAAATCCGCCGAAATATGTCCCGGCTGACGAGTACCTTTCGGGCAACGTCCGCGAGAAATTAGCCGTGGCGCAGGCGGTCGCGGCCCATGACCCCAGCTTTCAAATCAACGTGAACGCTCTGGCCGAAGTGCAGCCCAAAGACCTGGACGCATCAGAAATAGATGTGCGGCTGGGGGCCACTTGGGTGGATACCAAATACTTTGAGCAGTTCATGTATGAGTTTCTGGAAACGCCCCTCTATGCCCGGGAGAAGGTACGCGTTTCTTTCTCTCGCATGGATGGCACCTGGAATATCAGCCATAAATCAGCGGTTCCGCACAACGATGTTGCCGCATACACTACCTACGGCACCGACCAGGCCGGGGCTTACCGGCTTCTGGAAGATGCCTTGAACCTGCGGGACACGCAGATTTATGACACGGTAGAGGATGCGGACGGCAAGGAGCACCGGGTGTTAAACTCGAAGGAAACCATGTTGGCCCAGGAGAAGCAGGCCCTTATAAAGCAGGGGTTCCGGGATTGGATTTTCCGTGACCCGGAGCGTCGCCAGACCCTTGTCCACAAATACAACATGGAGATGAACTGCATCCGTCCCCGGGAGTATGACGGGAGCCACTTGGTTTTAGCTGGAATGAACCCGGAAATCACGCTGGAGCCGCACCAGTTAAATGCCATCGCCCGGGCGGTTTATGGCGGCAATACGCTCTTTGCCCACTGTGTGGGGGCAGGGAAAACTTTTGAAATGACGGCTTCTGCCATGGAGATGAAGCGCCTGGGGCTGTGCAGCAAATCCATGATCGTGGTGCCCAACCACCTGACCCAGCAGTGGGCCACGGAGTTCCTCACCCTCTACCCGAACGCAAATATTCTGGTCACGTCCAAGCGGGATTTTGAGAGGGACAAACGCAAGAAGTTCTGCGCCCGTATCGCCACAGGGGACTATGACGCCATCATCATCGGGTACTCGCAGTTTGAGAAAATCCCTGTCAGCAAGGGACGGCAGGTTCGACTTTTGCAGCAGGAAATTGCGGATATTATAGTGGGAATTGCGGAAGATAAGATGCGAAATGGCGAAAACTATTCCAGAAAAAATATGGAGCGCAAACGAAAAAGCTTGGAGGCCCGTTTGGAAAAATTGCAGGCAGAGGAACGCAAAGACGATGTAATCTGCTTTGAGGAATTGGGCGTAGACAGGCTGTTTGTAGACGAGAGTGATACGTTCAAAAATTTGTTCTTCGTAACGAAAATGAATAATGTTGCAGGGCTTTCCAACACAGAATCCCAGCGGGCCAGCGATATGTTCATGAAAACCCGGTACTTAGACGAAATCACCGGCAGCAAGGGCGTGGTTTTCGCTACGGGTACTCCCATCTCCAACTCCATCGCGGAAATGTATACGGTGCAGCGCTACCTTCAGTATGAAACGCTGAAAGCCATGGGTATGGACTATTTTGATAGCTGGGCGTCCCGTTTTGGCGAAACCGTTACTTCGATGGAGCTGGCCCCGGAGGGCACCGGCTACCGCCCCCGGACACGCTTTGCGAAGTTCTACAACCTCCCGGAACTGATGAATATTTTCCATGAAGTGGCGGATATCAAGACGGAAGATATGCTGAATCTGCCCGTGCCCCATGCCGTTTTCCATAATGTGGTGGCCCACCCCAGCGAATTTCAGAAGAAATATATGGGGGAATTATCAGAGCGCGCAACTGCCATCCGTAGCCGTCTGGTGGATTCCAGGCAGGACAATATGCTCAAAATAACGTCAGATGGGCGTAAGTTGGGCCTTGACCAGCGGCTCTTAAATCCGCTGGCGGGGGATGACCCCGGCTCCAAGGTCAATTTGTGTGTGGACAATATTTTACAGATTTGGGAGCAGGGGGACGCGGAGAAGCTTACCCAGCTTGTGTTCTGCGACCTCTCCACCCCGGGCAAAAAACGGCCCATCCAGATGGTGGAAAATGAGCAGGGTGTGGCGGAAATGGAAGATTTTCAAAATGTGTATGAGGACATAAAGCAGAAGCTTATTGCCGGAGGGATGCCTGCACAACAGATAGCCTTTATCCACGATGCCAACACGGACTTGCAGAAAAAAGAGTTGTTTGCCAGGGTACGTAGCGGCAGGGTGCGAGTGCTGTTGGGCAGCACGGAGAAGCTCGGGGCAGGCACCAACGTGCAGGATAGACTAATCGCATTACATAATTTGGACTGCCCGTGGCGACCCCGTGACCTCACCCAGCGGGAGGGGCGCATCAAGAGAAGAGGCAATCAGAACCCGGAAGTGCATATTTTCCGTTACGTTACAGAAAACACGTTCGATAGTTATCTCTGGCAAACTGTTGAGAAAAAGCAGAATTTTATCAGCCAGATTTTGACTTCAAAATCCCCCGTTCGCTCCTGCGAGGATGTAGACAATACCGCCCTGGATTATGCCGAGGTCAAGGCCCTTTGCGCAGGTGACCCACGCATAAAGGAGCGGATGGAACTGGACGTGGAAGTGTCCAAGCTGAAAATTTTGGAGGCCAGCCACCGCAGCCAACAGTACCGTTTGGAGGACCAGGTGCGCATTTATTTCCCCAAAGAGCAGGCCCGGTTGGAGCAGCAGGTGGAAGGATTGAAGGAGGATATCGCCCTTGCCGCCGCCCATCCCCAGCCTGTGAAAGAGTTTGCAGGCATAGAGCTTTATGGGCAGATGCACAAGGAAAGGGCAAAGGCTGGGGCCATTTTGCGGCAGGCTTTGCAGGGATTGGTGCCGGGCCCTGCGGAAGAAATCGGGCAGTACCGGGGCTTCAAGCTGCTGATCAAGAGGGAAAATTACTTGACTGCCCCGAAAATCCTTTTGCGCGGCAGGCTCACCTATGCCATCGAACAAGGCGATTCCGCTCTGGGGGATGTGCTGAAGGTGGAGAATTCTTTGAAAAATTTGTACGCTGAGGCAGAAGATGCAAAGCAGAAGTTGGAGAATGTCAAGCAGCAGTTTGTAAGTGCTAAGGCAGAGATAGGCAAGCCCTTCCCCCAGGAGCAGGAACTGGAAGAAAAGACGGCCCGGATGTTGGAATTAGATAGAGAATTGCAGTTGGAGGATACAAACAGTGACAAAAAAACAGAAAATGTTAAAAAAAGTGCTTGACAGATGCGAAAACCTGTGATAAATTGAATGAGTTGTCGCAAAAAGCAAGCGAAGATCAGAACCTTGACAAATAAACAGTAATGCAACCCTGAAAATTCTAAAAAGAATTATTCAGAACAAAAACCTTTAAAAGTAAATGCATTGAAAAA
>CANTDZ010000052.1 GCA_947652665.1 uncultured Clostridia bacterium | reverse complement strand
AGCGCCTTCTCGACCGGAAGTTCTCCCTGGAAGAAATCAGCGACATGGCCGGGGTGGACATCGCCACGGTCAAACAGATAGCGGAGCAGGGATAGCAAAGAAAGGGGGCCCGCACCATGAGCGACATGAGAATACGCCGCACCCGCAGCTTCTCCGTACCCCAGTACCAGCCCGTAGGGAAAACGGAAAAGCAGTCCGGCACAAGCGGCACCAAAGCGGCCGGTGCCAAAGCCGCGCTGGACACCCTGGAGCAGGGCCTGCTGAAAATGGGCATGGAGCCCTCCCAGCAGGCCCGGCAGGCTTTGCGCAACAACGAATCCCTCTTAGCCGAGGTGGAAGACCTGCTCAAGGGCATGGAGGATTTAGCCCAGAAGGCCCAGGAGGAAGGGGCGGACACGGAGTCCCTGCAGGCCCAGCTGGAGCAGCTCAAGGGGGAGCTGCAGCGAGTCCTGGACGCCGGCGCGTTCTCCTCTGATGGCGGGCTGCCGGTGGACATGGACGCCCTCCTAAACGTCCTGGGCCTGGACAGCTCGGCTACCGGCCCCCAGATCGCCGATGCCATCGGCAAGCTCATCGCCCAGATGGAAGGCGCCCTGCCTTCCGAGCAGACAGCGGAAATGCTCCCCGGCCTGCAGGACTTGATGGCCATGCCGTCCCTGTCCGCGCTGATGGCGGTTTTGGGGGGCGGCGGCGGGTTCGACCTGCTCATGGGGCTGATGGATATGCTGGAAGGTTCCGGCCAGCTGGGCCTGCTGGACGCCCTGGTGCCCTCCGAAAGCGCTGCGCCCTCTGACCAGGCCCCGGCCAATCCCCCGCCCCAGGAGCTTCCCCTGCCGGAAGCCGCCCGGGCGGAAAGCGCTCCCCCGGCCCCGCAGAGCCCGGCCCAGGCTATGGACGCTCCTCCCGCCCCCCAGCCGGGCGCGACGGCTCCAGAACCCGTCCCTCTGGCCATGCAGGAGCAGGCTCCGTCCCCGGCGCTGGTTCTGGCGGACGGGAAGCCCGTTGTCCTACAGCAGGCGCGGGTGCCCCAGGCCGTGGCGCAGTCCCCCCAGGCCCGGGTGGCCGTGGAGGGCGAAGCCCAAATCGCCCAGCTGGAAATAAAAGAAAACAGCACCCTCACCGTCACAGGCGGCGGGATGCTGCACATTGGCGTGCTCAAAGGGGACGCTACGGGCTCGCTGCGGCTGGAAAGCGGCGCGGTCGTGATAGAAGAGCAGCCGGAAAACGCCGCCCCCATCGTCATGGACGGCCCGGCTTCGCTGATAGCCGCCCGGGGGGCCACGGTCGTAAACGCCCAGGGCGAACCCCTCTCCCCTGCCGACGTCCTCTGGAAGGCCCTGGTGCCGGACATGGCCGTCCTCACCGCCCTGACCGTGGACGGCAAGCAGGGCCCCCTAAGCCTCACCAAGGGCGTCCAGCAGGAAGTCCTGCGGCTGTGGCTGCGCAAGGGGGACGACTCCCAGGGGTTCCCGGGCCACTCGGTGGTTCTGCAGGGCCGGGACAAGGCCGGGAAGCTCCAGACCCGCTACGCCTTCCTGCGCTGGAACCAGCAGACCGGCGGCTTTGAAGACGTGCCCCAGTACCCCAACCCCTTCACCGTCACCGGGGGCCAGCCGGACGCCGATTGGCGCTACGAGGAGGAAAGCGGCACCCTGACCATCCTCACGGGCCAGGTGTCGGCCCTTTCGGGAGGGCCGGGGGAGGATGCCAACCAGGAGCCGTTCAGCGGGCGCATTGCCCTGTCCGACGGCATCGGCTCCCTAAAACTGCGCCTGGAGGGCGTGGAATGCCGTGTGCCCTCGGGACGGGCTTTCGGCTTAGGCCGGGGCAACCGGGTCACCCTGCTCTTACAGCCCGGCTCCCAGAACACCTTTGAGAGCGGCCCCGGCTGTGCGGGGATTTCCCTGGGCGAGGGCACGTCCCTGCTCATCGACCAGGCCCCCGGCCCCGGCTCCCCCGGCGAACTGACGGCCCTGGGCACCCCGGGCATGGGCCGGGACAGCGGCGTGGGGCGGCAGCTGTCCGGCTCCATCCTGATTCGCGGCGGCATAGTGCGGGCTTCCGGGAACAAGGAGGCCCCTCCCCTGCCCAAGACCCCGGCCCCGCGCTTTACCGCCTCGTCCCAGTCCCTGCATCTGGACGCCCTGGACATCCGCACCCGGGAAGCCGCCCAGTCCGCCTTAGACGTGCTGGCACGGGACCGCCGCCAGGTGTCCCGCCTGCAGAAGGCCTGCAGCACCCTCTACAGCCGCCTGGAAGAAGGCCCCGGCCTGCGGGATTCCCTGGAAGCGGGTTCGCTGCTGGGCGGGATGCGGGAGCAGCTGGAAAACTCCTCCCTGGCCGCCTACAGCCAGTGGCTCTTGGACGACGTGGGGCCGCTGCTTTGGTAGTCCTTGATTTTCACCAGGTAGTACACCCCCGCCAGCACCACGGACAGGTACACCGACGCGTTGGGCCTGCGCAGCACCCCGGCGGTATAGAAGGCGTGGGCCAGGCAGATGAGCAGGGCCACGCCGTAGGAAGCGGCCTCGATAGTGAAATAGCGCCGGGCGTCCTTGAGCAAGGCCCGGACGATGAGCACGAAAAAGTACAGCAGAAACAGGCACAAGGCCGCAAGCCCTGCCCCGCCGCACAGGTAGTAGATGCCGTGGAAGTCGTTTTCCACGTCGTAGATGTTGTCCCCCGCCACAAACCGGGAGTAGTCCAGCCCGAACACCCGGGACGACGGCGGCGACCCCTCCATCAGCAGCTGGGCGAACAGCAGCTTCTTGCTGCGCACGTCGTAGAAGTCGAAGATGTTGGTGGAGTAGCCGAACATCTCCATGGTCTCCTGGGCCCCGAAGATTTCCACGAAATCCCCCACGAACTCCTCATAGACCGGCGTCAGGGCTTCCACCAAATCCTCCTTTTCCTGGAGGTCCAGGCCCGGCTCCGGGAGCTTGTCCACGGCCGCGTCCACCTGCTCCCGGTCTTCGCCGATGAGCTGGTCGATTTTGTCCTGCCGCCGGTTCTGGGCGCCGCTGTCCACTTGCAGGTGGTAGCCCATGGTGGACGACGGCATCAACACCACAAACATTCCCGCCGCCAGCAGCAAAATGGCGGCGGTTTTCCATTCCCCCCGCCAGTCGATGAGCAGCAAGGACACCGCAATGCCCACGCTGGCCGTGAAGATGCCCAGATAGGACAGCCGCGTCCCCAGCAGGTACAGGGCCAGCAGCCCCGCCGCCGACGCCGCCCAGAACAGGGGCCGCAGCCGCTTCCCCCCCGCCAAAAGCCAGCCCATGCACAGGGGCACCAGCATGGACAGGATGGCGCTTTGGGAATTGGACAGCGTAAACCACCCCAGCACGCCCAGGCCGTCGGAATAGGTCTTGGGGTCGGTGCCTGTCAGGCGGCTGAGCACTTCCACCAGGAGGATAATCCCCAAAGACAAAGCCAGCCCCCGCTGCAGGGCGGGGAACGACCCCGGGTCGTGCCGCAGGAACGTAATAAAGCACAGCGTCAAAAGCGGCATCTGGAGGATGCGCACGGCGTTTGTCAGGTCGGGGACGGGGTTTGCGTACCCTCCGGGGGCCGACAGGCAGGCCCAAACGTGCCCGGCTTCCAGGAGCAGAATCCCCCCGGCCGCCGCGCCGTACACCCATTTTTTCCGGGAAAGGCAGAAGCCCAAAAGCACCGTCACGCCCAGCAGCCCGAAGCGCAGGGCCAGCGTGGGGATGGAGGACGCCCCGGCCTTCTGCGTCCAGAAGGACAGCACGTCCAGCAAAGGCTGCACGGCCACCAGCCCCAGCACGAACCACGACACGCGGGATTTCTTGTCACCCATGAGGCCACCTCCCGGCGCGCTTTTCGGCAGCGGTGAAAATATCCGGCTCCTCCTCCTGGGAGCGCAGCAGCAGCTTCTCATAGAGCAGCGCCGCCATCAGGCTGGTGCACGGCGGAGCCAGCACGTGCCCTACCACCATGGACGTGGCAAAGGCCATCAGCACGCTGTAGAACAGGCTGCAATAGCGCAGGTCGCCCAGGCTGCGCAGGAAATGGCGCAGGAACTTGAAAATCAAATAGAGCGACAGCGCCACAAAGGGCAGGTAGTACAGCACAAAGCCCACAATCCCGTGGCGCAGCAGCATGGACGGCCCCTCCATCTCAATCATGTGGGAGATGTCCAGCTCGTGGGCGCGCTTGCGGTACACGTACCCCATGCCCAAAAGCTTCTCCGGCAGGCCCGCCCGGCCGTACTCCTCCAGGACCGGGGCCACCATGGTCAGGCGGCGGCTCAACAGCCAGTCCACCCGGCGGAGCAGGGGGCTTGCTTCCATCTTGTCTCCCAGCCAGGTGCCCTGGGCGGCTTCCTCGTACTCCTTGAAGGCCTTGGCCCGGTCCACCTCAATGAAGCCCTTAATCTTCTGGCTTTCCTCAAAGGCCTCCTGGTCGTCGCCGGACATGGGGACGTAGATGTCCTGGATGTAGTCGTTCAACGGCGACACCGGGTACAGCCCCAGCAGGACGACGCACAGCGCCACGACCATGGCCACGCAGCGCAGCAAAGGCTTCTCCCGCCGGCGGGAGAACCGCACCAGCAGCCACACCAGCGCGCACAGCAGGTACAGCATGACCCCCAGATACAAGAGCTTCGTGCCGATAAACGCCGCGCTGAACACCAGCGACAGCGACAAAAAGCACGCCAGCACCAGCGCCCACACCCGCTTCTCCGACCCCACGCGCATCAGGCACAAATACAGCAGCAGGGGCGCGGTCAGGAGGATCATGGCGCTGACGTCGTTGGCGGAGAAGAACCAGCCGCAGTAGCCGTACCCCGCGTTATAGGAAATGTAGCTGGTGCCGGTCAGCCAGGCGACCAGGATGACCACGCAGTAACCAGCCCCCGTGGCGGCCATGGCCCAGTCGGGCACCACGAACCTTTCTTTTTTGTACAGGGCAAACAAAAACGCCGCCATGTACGGGAAATAGAACACTTTAATGGACTCCATCAGGTTCTGGGCGCCGCACAGCAGGCCCCCGGCCCACAGATGCAGCGCGATAAAGCCCATCAGGTACGCCGTGACCGCGCCCAGGTAAACCAGCAGCGGCCGCCGTCCGGGGAAGCTGCCGCAGGTGAGCACGTACAGCACCGCCAGCGCCAGGAAGGCGGTTCGCACGGCGTTTCCGACCGTCACGTACATTTTGGCCTGCACGCCCAAAAACGTCAGGATATCGATAAACGGATGCAGCACCACGTACAGCGTCAGCAGCCGGGCGGGGCTCTTGGCCGTGCGGGGGGGGAATAGGGTGGTGGTTGGCATAGGCGTTTTCCTCCAGTCTCTGCCCATTATACCAGCTTTCGGCGGAAATTTCAACTGCCGCCCCCGTTTATAAAGAAGAAGGGCCCTGCCGCTTTGGCAAGGCCCCTCGTTTTTTATTTGCCGCGATAGAGGAACGTCACAATCTGCCCCCGGGTGCAGTTGCCGCCGGGGTTAAACTGCCCGTTGCCCGTGCCGCCGGTGATGCCCTTTTCCACCGCCCACTGAACGGCGTCGGCGTAATACTCGCCCATGTCGATGTCGGTAAAGGGACCGCCCCGTTCATAGGCAGGCTCCCCGGCCGCGCGCCACATGAAGGTCACCGCCTGGGCCCGGGTGCAGGGAGCGTCGGGGGAGAACTTGCCGTTCCCCGTGCCGCCGGTGACGCCGTTGGCCACCGCCCACTTTACGGCCTTCTCATAATACGAGCCGGGTGCCACGTCTACAAACGCCGCGTCCGTGCTGGCCTCGGGGCTTCCCTGGGCGCGCCAGAGGAAGGTGACGATTTCGCCACGGGTGCAGTCCTTCAAAGGCGAGAACGAGCTGCCATCCCCTGTGCCGCTGGTGATGCCGTTCTGTACGGCCCACACCACGCCGTCGGCGTAGTATTCGCCCTCAAACACGTCTTTGAAGCCGCCGACGGTGGGCTTAGCCAGCGGGTTTTCCCCGTCCTTAAGGATGCGGGTCTTGTAAACCGTCCAGTAATCCTTGCCGTCAATATTTTTCTTTTCCACCATAGCGTAGTAGGGCTGGTAGGAAACCGGGGCATCCTGAGCGCTCTGCTTGCGCCCGGTGAACACGACCTCCATCCGGGAGCCGTCCGCCCGTGTGGCGTTCACCGTCACCGATGTGCCGCTATTGCCCCGAGCGCCCTCCATACCATACAGGGTATCGTTTTTGATGTAAGCCTTCTTATACTTCTTATTGCCCAAATACCCGCCGTTGGACTTGGCATGGGCCAGCATATTCTCCCATGTTTCATCCGACCAGTTGAAGATATTCTTGTAAAGCCACTCGGCCTGGCTCAGGGGGATGGTCTTGTAATCCCCACTGTACGCATCGTCGCGGATGCCGTACACCGACAAATCCAGGCAGCTGGGCAGGCTGGTCACCCGCGTTACGGCGTCGGCATAGCTTATAGTCCCCGTGCTCTCCTTTTCGGAAACCGTCTCGCAGTCATAATCGTAAAAAAGGCCGTCGTTTACCAGCTGCTGCAAAAACCCCTCCAGCGTGGTCACGTCTGCCACGGCTCCGGCCGACATGGGCACCAGGCCCACCAGCAGGCACAGGGCCAATAAAACGGATAAAACTCTTTTCATACAACTTACCCTCCTATTTTTATGTTTTGAGCATAATATTGCTATTTTAGCATAAAAAATGGGTTTTTACAAGCTTTTCCATAAAAAAAGCCCGCAGGCACGCGGCCCACGGGCTTCTCCTTATACTCCGGCCAGCTCCCACTGCCAGTGCAGCGGCAGCAGCCGGGCTAACTCTTTCCGGGCGATGGCCTCGGGCAGCAGGAACTCCCCCGCCTGCATCCGCAGGACGCCGCCGTCCATTTCCGCCGAACCCCGTATCCCAGCAGCCAGCATCAGCCGGGGAACGTCGGCCAGCGTAGGGGGCTCGGGCCAGGCGCACAAGCGCGCGCCGCTGATTTCCCGCCGGACGTCCACCAAAGCGCTGAAGGGCCCGGGCAGAAAGCGCGACTCCCACTGGGCCAGCCTCCCCTCCCCGGCCGTGGCGGCGAAGATGCCGTCCCAGGCCCTTTGCAGGCCGTCCTCCACCAGCCGGAACCCGGCCCCATACGCAGCCAGCTCCCATTCCAAGGGGGAGCTGCCGGTCAAGCGGTAAGCGCCGCTTTTTTCCAGGACAGCCCCCATATTCTCCCGGGCCGTCACGTCAAGGCCCCCACGGTCACCGCGCCGGGCACGGGAATCGTCCCCGCCACCGCGGCAATATTGGACATGCTGGCCGGAAGCTCCATGCGCTTGGCCTGGGGCACGGCGGCCATAGCCACCTGCAAAATCTGCGTAGCCGGAACCGCGTCGCCCACCTGCTTTCCCTGCAGGAACGCCTTCAGGGCGGCCTCGGCAGCAGGTGCCACGTCGTCAAAGGTGAAGCCGTCCTCCAGCACGACCTTGAGCAGGAGGTTGACCTTCTTCTGCTTCGCGGCCTGCACGTTCAAAACCGCGCCCACGGCCTTGCGGGACTCCAGCGCTGCTTGGGCCCGTGCCAGGGTATCCGCGTCCGGCGCGGAGCCCTCTCCCCAAAGATACACGTTCACCGTGCCGGGACTGGCCCCATCGGCCACCGCCTGGGCCGAGGTGACCCCCGGCACCTCCCGGGCGATCTCCTCATAATAAGCGGCGTTGCCCATCACCACCGGGCTCTTGTAAGCCGCCGCCACCCGGGCCCGGTAGGACGCCTCGTCCTCCTCATCGCAGCCCCCGGTAAAATGGACGCGGTTGGACGCATACTGTATGCCCTCCACCGGCGTCACCAGCGTGTTGATGTAGCCCTCGGCGGCATTGCCCTTGGCCCCCGGCTCCACCGCCCGGGCCGGAGCTGTCACCGCCACGGTTCCGGCCTGCAGGACGGCATCCTCCGTGGTCTCGTACTCCACGGCCTCCTCCCCGGAAGCCGCGCACAGCGTCCCCTTGGGCACCAGCAGGTCAAAGGTGATGGGCAGATACCGCGTAAACGTAATGCTGCCCGTGGCCCTCTGGGCCTCTCCCCGCAGGACGCCCCGCTGGGCCCCGTGCCGCTCCAGCTGCGCCCCGTCGGCGGTCTCCGGGAAGCTCTGCCGCAGCACCCACTCCGCCTGGCACTGGGCCCGGTACAGCTCCCCGGCCAGCACCTTCAGCCGCAGCCCAATGTCCGACACCGATTCCACTGGGCTGCCGCCTGCTTCCACATAAGCCGCCTCCATGCGTTTCAAAATTTCCTCGTAGGTTTCCAAACCGTCACATCCCCCTCTCCCAGCGGCGTGCGGACGCGAAACTCCACACCCGCCTCGGTTTCCTTTGCGCTTACGGCCTCCACGCCCGGCAGGTCCAAAAGCGCCTCATTGGCCAGGGCCGCGGCGCGTTCCAGAGCGTGCTCCTCTTCCGGGTCCCACTCCTGCAGGCGGCTTCCCAGCTCCCGCCCGTAGGGGAACGCCCCCCGGCGCAGGGCCATGCGCAGCCCGGCATTCTGCAGCAGCTCCTCCAGGCCCCCGGCCCTTTCCGGCAGGCCCGTAGGCCCCAAAACGTGCAGGCCTTCCTTTACCTTCAAATCCATCCCAAGCCCCCTTTACTTTGGAAAAACCTGGCCGTTAATGACCACGTCCCCGTTGTTTTTCAGCAGGATTTCCGCCCCGCCCGCCGAGTACAGCCGCACCTCCCCGGCGCTCAAATCGCCGTCCGTGTTGGCCACGACCCCCGCGCAGTAGCTTCCCAGCATGACGGCCTCCTTCCCGCTGGCCGCCCGGCTGGACAGCCCGTAGGGCACCACCTGCTCCGGCGACTGGAACTTCTTCTCCCCCTGCACGGAAAAGCCGTCCCCTTCCTGCACCAGGCCATTGCGCATCCGCAGGCCCTCGCCCGGCTGAAGCTGCCTAGTCAGCCACATTGTCCTTCCCCCTTCCCAGTACCAGCCGGGTATGCAGGCCCTGGCTGTCCTTATAGCATCGGGCGCTTAGGACGGGGCACCGGGTGAGCTTCCCCAGCCTCGGCAGCTCCGCCGACACCGCCTTGCCCCGCACCGGCCACACGGCCCCCGCGCACTCCAGGGTGACGCGGCAGCTGTCCTCCCGGGCGTCTGCCAGCAGCTGCTTGGGGTTTGCGCCGCTCCCGCAGGCCGAATACCGCCTGCGCCGGGCAATGGCCCCCGGCTCCCGGTAGGGCGTGTCATAGGTCCCCCGGAAGCTCTGCTGCCAGACCTCGGAAATCTCCTTACAGGGCATATGGGACACCTCGGCCCGCAGCACGTCGGAAATACACACTTCCTCCTCCCCGTACCCCTCGCAGTGGAGCACGCCGTTCACGTCCGCATAGGGAACCGTGCCCAAATAGGCGGCGCAGAAGCCGCTCAAGACCTGCCAGCAGCTAACCCCCTTCTCAATCTCCAGCACGCCCGGTATCTTCCCGCTGGCGCCCTCAAACCGCCGGAACCCCAAAGGCTCCGCCAGCTTGCCGAACAAGCGCCCCAAGGACGGGCTGCGGACCGGCTCGGGGCAGGCCTCGTTGTCCAGGAGCAGCGCTTCCAAACTCCGGCACACCAGCTCGACCCAAATGCCGTCGGCCTCCAGCCGGGTATTCTGCTCGTCCACAATGCCCCGGAACACCGCATACCCGCCCTCGTAAACGGCCACCTGGGCCAGCGCTTCCCACATTTGCTCGGCGGGGAAAACCGCCTTGAGCTGGTCGGCGGGGGCGTCCCGGTCAAAGGAAAGCACCAGCTCCTTGGGGTCGCCCAAAAGCATCTGCCCGCCGTCCTGCAAAATGCCCCAGCACGTCATGGAATCCGCACCTCCTCCCCCTGTTCCAGGCAGGCGATGTCCCGGATGTGCAGGTTCGCCCCATGCAGCTCCTCAATGGGCACCCGGTAGCGCCAGGCGTAGTCCCACAGGCTCTCCCCGGCGGCGGCCTTGTGCACCCGTCCGCCCTGGTAGCCCTCGCCGCCCTTTTCCTCGGTGAAGACGAAGCTGTAATGCACTACGTCCTCCCCTGGCTCGCCCAAAAGCTTCAGCTCCTCCATCACGGCCAAAAACGGGGCCTGCCCCGGCAGCTGCAGATACCCGGCCCCGCCCTGGGCAAAAGCGGCGCTCAAGGCCTGCCAGCGCTCCAAGCAGTCTGCGCCCGTAAAGTACCCCTCGCCCCGGACCCGCCGCTTCTTCTGCCCCAAATCCTCCAACCGGCTGCCCGCAAACGGCAGCGCGGTCTCCCGCAGATTCCGCCCCAATTCCAGCTTCAGGGCGGTGGGGTTCACCTGCCAGGTAAACCCGCCAAAACCCATGGTCATCAAATTCATGCCGACCCTCCCTTTCCACATCTACAGTTTAACAGGATAGCGCCTGCTGTCCCGCTCAATCTCCTTGGACAGAGCTTCTGCCTGCACCACTTCCTCCACTCAGCCGCCCCCTTCCGTTCGATGATACGAAATAAACACGGCGCTCCTCCCCGCCTCGTCCAGGGACTTCCAACGGCACCTCTCAAAGCGCTCGCTGCCCAGCACCGCCGTAAAGCCGGCCAAACGCTCCAAGCCTTTGGTGTCGGCCCCCTCAATCTCTACCGTGTAGCAGACGCCGCCTGCCAGCGCAAAGGGCTCGTTTTCGCCCACGGCCGTCAAAGCCTTCCCCGGGTCGATTTGAATCTTCCACCCCGAGGCCTGCCTTTCCACGCCGCCAATGAAGACCCCCTGCGTGCCGCCGCCCCCGCCGCTTCCCGCAAAGGAAAAGGAGCACTTCGCCCTCAATAGCCCCGTGGACGCATCCGGCGCGAAGCCCTCCCGCTTCACCCCCGCAAGGGCCGGGAACCCTTCTGCGGCCGCGCTACCCATGGCCGCAATCAGCGCTTCGCCAGCCCCGGCCGCTTCCTTCCGGGGCACGTACACGCTGAAATCCAGCCGGGCGCTCCACTCCTCCCCTTCCTGGGACTCGCTGCCCACCTGCCCGGCCGCTACCGGCTTCCCCGGCAGACGCCCCGCTCCCCCGGGCCGCCAAGCCTCTCGGAATTCCGCCTGGGGCAGCTTCTCCCGGAACAGCGCCAGCATCTCCCCCAGCAGCTCATAGGCCCTCATCCTCATCCCCCTTCCTTTCCAGGACGGCCCGGGTGCACACCACGGTGTCGCCCAAAATCACCCGGCTGCCGTGCAGCACCGTGTACCGCTCGCCGCCCTGCTCCAGCACGTCCCCCGGCTCTATGGCCGGAAGGCTGCCGGTAAACACGAACATCGGCTCCTGCAAACGGCCCAGCTCATGGCGCAGGGAACCCGCCGGGTCCCCCGCCGCGCCCTTCCACCGGACCACCGCGCCCCGCCCGGCCTGCACTGAGCCGTCTGCTGCCACCAGCCTGGCCCCGGCCATATGCCGGAACACGCGCTCCGAAATATCTTTCATACAACCACTCCTTTCCCACCTTATCCTTACGCTTTCACGCTTCCAAAATAGAACCCCGTTTCCCGCAGCGAACCCCGGCACGCCGCCCGTTTTTCCTGCACCAGCAGCAGCGCTTTTTCCGCGCGCTTGCCCATTTCCAGCTTCAGCTCTGGGGCCGACAGGCTTTCGGGCGTCAGCACGTCGTCCAGCAAGGCCAGCTGGTAAAAAGCTTCGGCCGCCGCCAGCGCCTCCAGGGCCGGCAGCTCCTGCGCGCCCCCCAGGGCCTCCCCCTCAATCCACTCCCGGCACTCCTCGCACAAGCCCCTGCACAGGGCCCACCGGGGCGATTCCTCCTCTGCCTCCCCGCTGTAAAGGCAGAATTTCTCCAACACCTGCTCCTCTCTCAAAGTGACCATAAGCCCTCCTTAAAAAAGCGGTCAGGGCGGGCCGCCGACCCGCCCCTCCCAACAAACGCTTTTTACTCTGCGGTGTAGCGCAAGCCCTGGGCCGCGCCGTCATAGATACGGGCAAACCCGGCGGTCATGCTGATGGCCGCGCGCTCCAGCTGGCGGTCGATGAGCTTGTCGTAATCCGTGGTGATGTCCCCGGCCTGCACCAGCTCCAGGGCGCAGGACTTGTCCAGGGCCAGGATTTTCCCGGCCTCCATGGTGGGCACGTGGACGAGCTTTGCGCCCAAAGGCGTCACCAGGTTGCCAGTGCCCTGGAAGTTCATGCCAGCCTGGGCGTCCTTGAACTCGGGGACGTTCAGGAGCTTCTGCATGGCGTCCGTTCCGGCCAGGACGGTGTTCAGGGTGTAGGGAGCCAGACGGCCCCACAGGCCGATGAAGTCCGTATAATCGGGCGTGCCCTCGGTAAAGGTGACGCCGCCCTTGGCCCCGTCGCCGTTTATCAGGGTGTCCACCGCATCCTGCATCTGGGCGGCGGCAATGTACGCGCCGATCTGCCGCAGGGTGACGGTGAACAAATCCAGCTTCTGGAAGCGCAAAGCCTCATAAGAGCTGACCAGCATCCTCCCGCGCTTGTGCAGGTGCACCAAGCTCTCGCTGGTACGAATGGTCGTGCTGGGGAGCTGTGCCCCCTCGGCCACGGGCTTCACGGAGACGTCGCCCCCGGCCCCGGCGGTAATGGTGCGGTAATCCAGCCCGTCAATGGTGGTGACCGTCGCCGCGATATCCGAAGCCTTGGTCACGCTTTCCATGCCCTGGCGCACGGCCCGGGCAATATATTCGGGGAACAGCGCGGCACTGGCGGAGCTCCCGAAGAAGCTCTCCACCGTATCCGAGCCGGGGCCGCTGACCTTAATGCCAAAGCGCATCAGCTGGCGCTGGTAGGCGTCCAAGCCCTCCAGGGGCGTGCCCCGGTAATTCTCCGAGCTGTCGATTTCCTCCAGCACCTGGGTAAAGGACTTGCCGGGCATGCCATACATACCCTTTTCCAGAGAGATATTCTTAAAGTAAGCCATAACACAAAACCTCCATTAAATAATATAGTTGTGGATTAAAGCATCACGCCGCAAAGGCCGGCCTGCTCGTACACGTCCAGCACAAAGCCCGGACGGCCGCTGGTGCCGCTGGCCAGGCTTCCGTCCCCGTCGCAGGCGAACAGCCCAAAGCCTACCGCCGTCCCGGCCGCGCAGGGAACCTTCATGTACCCCTGGGTCTGCACCCCGCAGATGCCGTCGCGCACGCTGACCGCCACGCCTATGGGCACATCCCCCGCGGCGGTGCAGGGAGCCGCCTTCCCCGCCGCGCTGACCTTCACCAAAGCGCCCTCCTTCACGCCCTGGGCTGCCTCAAACGTCACCATTTTCGCATTGACACCATCAAAAGATACTTTCATGAAAAATTCCTCCTTCAAAAATTGGTTGGTTAAATCCGATACTCCCGGTTCTGTCCCTCAAACCGGCCTTCCTTCTCCACCGCCAGCTGCGGCTTCAAAGGCAGCGCCTTCTGGGCCATTTTCTCATAAGTGCGGCCCATAGACGCCAGCTCCTCCATGGAAAGCCCCTTCACCGCCGATTTCATCACCTCCCTCGGCAGCTCCGGCTGCACCAGCGCGCTGTACTTGAGGACATCCGCCGTCAGGCTCTCCCGGTACTTCCGGCCCCACCGGGCTTCCTCCTCCAGGGCGCGCCACTGCTTGTCCGCGTAGTGCTTCGTGACCCCCGCGCCCTTCTGGGCCGGGACAGCCACAAAAGAGCACTCGTAGGCATCCGTAGGCTCCAGCAGCAGGCGGGGGGCGTCGTGTTCGCATTCCTCCTTCCCGCACAGGCTGCACACCCTCCGGGCCACCGCGCAGCTGACGCTCACCTCCTTGAGCATCCCGCTGTCAATCAGCGCAATGACCTCCTCGTTCCCCTTTGTCCGGGGCAGGTACGCCCGGGCCGTCAGCCGGGTAAGGGGCTCGCCGTCCCCGACGCTTTCCCCAGGCACCTCCTCCAGCGCCGTGTCGAAGATACGGGCCGCCTGGTTCGAGCTGCTGCGCTGGTGGTCAAAAATGCACGTCTTGCCCAAAAACAGCTCCCTGAGCTTTTCCAGCGACGCCGCCGGGAACCTCTCCCCGTCCCGGTCCACCTGATTGTCGCACAGCACCATGGAAAACACGAAGACCTCCTCCTCCCCGAACGGCCGCCGGGTATAGCGGTTGATTTTCTCCATGTCCTCGGGGCCCGGCCCCTCTTCGCGGATGCCCTCCGCCACATAGCCTTCCTTCATACGCCTCCTCCTTTCTTTTACCGGACGCCCCATTTTGAGGTGTCCTCGTCCGTCCCGCCGATCTCCTTCTCCAGCTTCCTGGCCTGCGCCGTCAAGTACCGGGCATTGGCATGGTCCACCTCGTCCTGCATGGTGATCTCATCCCACACCAGCTCCACCTCCGGCTCAAAGCCCTCCAGCAGAAGCCAGGTCTTGCAGATTTTCGCCGCCACCGGGGTCAGCACCCGCCTGTAGGCATCCAGCTCGCTGGTGAGCACGTCCGCCTGCTGGCTGGACATCCTCTCCGTGGACGACCAGGAAAGCCCCAGCAAAAACGGCGGCAGTCCCAGCTTGGCGACAATCTGCTCCAGCATCTGCCGCACGGGCACCTCGCTTTCCATGGCCTGCCCGTCCGCGCCGATGGCCTTAATGGACACGTCCCCTACCGCCACGAAGTCCCGGAGCTCGTGGCTGTTCATGGCGCGCCTCCACTCCTTGGCCACCTGCCGGGCCCGTTCCCCGGCCACCGGGCCCATCCCCTCGGGCTTACAGGTGATGGCGAACCGCACGTTCCCCATGCGGTCCCAGTTCATCCCCAGGGTGCGGTAGATTTTCAGCAGCACATCGCTCACAACGGGCAGGCCCCGCAAAAGCGACGTGCCCCAGGGGCTCCCCGCAGCCGGGTTCAGGGCCGACACCAGCAGCAGCTCCGGATACGGCACCGGCTCCTTCCCTCCGGGCCCCCGGGTGCTGACCTTCACCCCCAGCGGCCCATCGGCCTCCAGCTCCACTTGGTCCAGACCAGCGTTGTACAGGGCCCCGATCTGCCCGCCGGAAAGCACCATCTCCCCCACGGCGCTGCCGTAGGTCACCAGCTCCTCCAGGTAGATGCCCAAAAACTCATGGACCCCTACCCCGGCGGCGTTCACCTGCACGTTCTCCAAAAACGCCCGCAGGCCCTTTTGGGCCTCCTCGTTGGGACACGTGACCTGGAACTCGCCAATGAGCCGGCGCAACTTGTAGATGGCCGCGTCAATAATCGGCACCGATTCCCGCAGCGCCCGGTACAAGGCCCTCTCCCCGGCGCCCATAGGCAGCGGGGGCGGCATAAACCCGGGGCCGGTCTGCACCGCCACGGCGGGGGTGCTTTCCCGTTTCTTAAAGCCCAGCAAACACACCACTCCTTTCTTTGGTTTTAGAAGGTGCTTCGAAAAACTCCCTTCATATACACCCTAAAAAACGCAAAAAGTTGTCCTCTAGAGGACAACTTTTCCGAAAATTTTCGAAAAAAATTTTTTCAGACCGGTTTTTACCCCCAAAACCATGTCATTTTCCTTAAAACTCCCGACCGGTTTCTTTCCTTTTTTAATTTTATCTTACTAAACCCCCGCATCCCTTGCTTTCCGCCAAACGAGGTGTTAAGATAGTACCAATGAGACAGAAAGGAAGATGCATTATGGCCGACAATAACCAATATAACCACCAGTACAACACCTATTACAACCAGAGCACCTACAACCAAGCCCCCTACGGAGAGGAGCAGCCCCCCATGTACAATCCCCCCCAGTACCAGCCCCAGGCCGGCATGGACCCGCCTCCGGGCTACATCCAAAAGAGCCGCGTGGCCGCCGGCATCCTGGCCATGCTGCTGGGGGCCTACGGCATCCACAGCTTCTACCTGGGCAACACCTCCCGAGGGCTGGTGCAGCTGCTGGTCTCCCTGCTCACCTGCGGCGTAGGGGCCATCGTCATGATGATCTGGGGCATCCTGGACGGCATCAAGCTCTTGGACGGCCGCATCAACACCGACGCCAACGGCGTATTCTTAAAGGACTAACCCCACACAGAAAGGAGCCTACCCGCTATGTCTGATTTTGAAAATAAAGATTTGGAGCAAACCCCGCAGGAGCCCGCGGAACCGTCCGCCCCTCCCGCCGAGCAGCCCTACGAAAAGCCCACCCCCCACCTGACCCTGGAACCCGACCTGCCGCCGGAGCCCCCCATCTACGAGCAGGGCCCCGCGCCCAGCCCGGCCGCCGACCCCTTCCAGATGCCGCCTCCCCCCCGGGCCCCGGAGCCCCAACCCTATTCCGAGCCCTCCCAGGCCCACAGCAATTACAATAACCAGTACCAGCAGGAGCAGCCGCAATACCAGCCCCCGCAGTACCAATATCAGCCTCCCCAATACCAGCAGCCCCAGTACAACTACACGCCCCAGTACAACACGCCCCCCGTGGGCTACGTGCAAAAGAGCCGCCTGGCAGCCGGCCTGTTAGCGTTCCTGCTGGGGACCTTCGGGGTGCACAACTTCTACCTGGGCTTTAACACCCGGGGCACCATCCAGCTGATTGTGGCCCTGGCCGGCGGCCTGCTGACCTGCGGCGTAGCCACCGTAGCCGTAGCCGTCTGGGCTTTCATCGAGGCCGTCATGCTCCTCTCGGCCCAGCCCTCCCGGATGTACGATGCCAACGGCGTTATCCTGCGGGACTAAAATGTATTGGATGGAAAACTACAAAGGCCGTGTGCGGTTTAATGAACAGTACAAGGAAATCCGCGCTTTTCTTCAAGTAGCCGCCGACACGGGCTATAACGAGCATTTTCATTGGGGCCGCTTTGATTGGATGATGACGCATTCCTATTTGGATGTTGAAATGCTGCCAAAGAACGCCCTGTTCAGAAACGGGAACGGAGAGCTCGTTGGTGCAGCCCT
>CANTDZ010000051.1 GCA_947652665.1 uncultured Clostridia bacterium | reverse complement strand
GAACTCTTCCTCGGCGATGATGCCGTCCTCGTTGGGCTTGAACTCGTGGTCGTGGTTGTGGTAATGCAGGGTGATGCCCTCTTTTTCCAGCCGGGGCTGCAGGACGTTCAAGCGGTCGATGACCTCGTCCACAGCGGCTTTGGTCTCCAGCTTCTCAAAGGGGACAATGATGTGCTGGCACCCAATGGCCTTGTGGTAGGCGATGGTCTCCTCCAGCAGCTCGTCCGTCAGCTGAGCCAGGCCCGTGTGGGTACCGCTGGCCCGCAGGCCGTACTGATCCAGCCACGCCTTGATCTGCTCGGCGGGATGGCCCATGAACCCGGCAAACTCCACAAAGGAATACCCCATTGCGGCGACCTCGCGCAGGGCGCCTTCCATGTCGTCCTTGGTAATGTCGCGGACGCTGAACATTTGCAAACCATACTTCATACAAATACACCTCATCAGTAAATTTTCGTGCACCCTAATGATACGGCGCAACGGCAAAAAAGTCAAGGGTTCCGGCACATTTTCACGAGGCCCCCTGCATAGGATGGTAAAGACACATGGAACGAAAGGGAGGCAGATTGTATGCAGGTCAACCACTTTTTTGTAGATTCCACGGGGCCTCGGGCGGGGGGCTTCTACCTATCCAATTTCGGGCACCTCAAAAACCGCGCCGCCTTAAACGGCTGGCCCCACAGCACCCAGGCCGGGGTTTTTGACAGCCTGCGCAAGGCCGCCCAGCAGGAGGGTATCGCTTACGAACTGGTACACCATCCGCTGGACGACACCCTGCAGGGCATCCTTTTCCCGGAGATTTCCGCCGGGGCTTTCGGCTTTGATGCCGATTCCCCCCAGGTGCGGGGCGCCGAGGCCCTCCACCCCAGCGAGAGCCTTCTGGCCTACCGCGAGGCCATGTCCCAAGCCCGCGCGG
This sequence comes from uncultured Clostridia bacterium, assembly GCA_947652665.1. GTDB lineage: Bacteria > Bacillota > Clostridia > Oscillospirales > Acutalibacteraceae > Acutalibacter. Next base: position 15,921 of record CANTDZ010000051.1, on the reverse strand, counting down.
CCTTTACCCAGGCCCGCACGGTACATAACGGCCAGGAGCGCATCTACTTGGAGCACATGGACTTCGACGCCGCCGACAGCATCGCCGACGGGCTGGTCAAGCGCCTCATGGGCCACAAGAGCGGCACACGGCCCGGCCGCGAGCTCCACCGGTTCTTTGGCTCGGCCACGGCCCAGGGGAACAAGGACCACATCCCCCAGGTCATCGGCGATATCGACTGCCGTATCTACATAAAGGGCCGGCCGGGGACGGGCAAATCCACGCTGCTGAAAAAGGTAGCCGCTGCAGCCCTGCGCCGGGGCTGTGACGTGGAAATCTACCACTGCGCCCTGGACGTGGGCAGCCTCGACCTGGTTGCCGTGCGCCAGCTAGGGTTCTGCCTGCTGGACAGCACGCCGCCCCACGAATACTTCCCCACCCGCGAGGGCGACGAGATCCTCGATATGTACGCCCGGTGCGTAGTGCCCGGCACCGACGAAGCCCACGCCGGGGAGCTGGGAAAGCTGGAAGGCGAGTATAAACAGCTGGTCCAAAAGGCCACCGGCCATCTAAAAGAAGCCCAGGAGGCCCTGGAAGCCCTGCATGCCAGCGCCCCTCAGCCGGACCCCGCCGCCGTTGAAGCGGAAGAAGCCCGTATCCGAAAGGCCCTTTTCCCGTAAACTTACGAACCCCCCGGAGGGCATCCGGGGGGCTTTTTCAGCTAAAGAAGATGCCGTCCGTAAACCAGTAGGGCAGCAGGTTTGCTTCGTTGAGCATCATCATGATTTTCAGCACCACGCCTATGGCCGCGACCACGATCCCCGCCACGGCCAGGCCCCGGCGGTTATTGCCGCAGAAGCCGATCAGCGACGCGATAAGCCCCAGCGGCAAGAGCAGCACCCCTGCCCAGAAATAGCCTGCTACGGCGGCGGAAAATCCCAGCACCGTAAGGATGTCGGCCCAGGTGTACTCCTTGGGGGCCAGCGGAACCCATTCGGAGGCCAGGGGCCGTCCTATGAACGGCGGGGCCGCAGGGGGCACGCCCAGCCCCGCAGGCGGCGGGGGCGGTACGGGGGCAGAAAGCATGGGCGGCACATGGGTAAGGTCGGTGCCGCAGGGGCACACAGCCTGTTCGTCGGCGTGCAGCACGCCGCAGGTTGGGCATTGTTTCATGGGGGTCACTCCTCTCTTTATTTCCGAATATCTTTAATTTTCAAAACCGGCGCCGCAATATACTGGTTGCACAACGGCAGCAGCGGCCCCGTGCCAAAGGCCATAATCAGCGTCCCCACACCCACTGTAGCCCCACAGGCAAACCCCACGGCCACGCAGATAAAATCGCTGATGATGCGCCACCAGCGGAAGGGGATCTTCGTCTTGTTGGGCACGATGAAGGAGACACAGTCGTAGGGGGCCATGCCCAGGTTCGACGTGACGTAAAAGGAACATCCTAAAATCTGGCACACCACGCCGCACAGGGTCAGCACCAGGCGCAGGGGGATGCCCAGCTCCTCCGTAGGCGGGGCCACGTTCGCCAGCACAGAGTTGCACAGGTCGGCCACCATGCCAATGAGGAACATATTGCCCAGCGTCCCCAGCCCCAGCATGGAGCGGTCCACAAAGAACACGCCAATGAGCAAGATGCCGTTAAAGATGATCTGCCAGGTGCCAAAGGTGAGCCCCAGCTTCGACGACACGCCCAGGTTGAGCGTAGAGAAGGGGTCGGCGCCCATGCCGCCCAGCACATACAGCGACACGCCTACGCCCATTACCATCACCGCCAAAAACATGGCGAGGATGCGCCTGGGCAAAAACTGTCCCGCATACTGCCCATTATATTTGAAGCGTTTTTTCATAATTCACAGCCTCCTAAAATTTTACCCCAGTCACAGCCCGGTCCAGCCCGGCCCAGTCCTTGTGTACAGCGACTTCCTCCAGCCCCGCCTGCCGCAAAAGCTGGGCCGCGTCCGCCCCTTGCTCCTCGCCGATCTCCACGCCCAGCACCCCGCCGGGCTTCAGCTTCGGCACCCACAACCGGGCAATGGCCCGATAAAACCGGAGCCCGTCCGGGCCGCCGTCCAGGGCCAGGGACGGCTCCCTCTGCACCTCGGGCTGCAAAGTGGGCAACGCTGACCGGGCGATGTACGGCGGGTTCGACACCACAACGTCCAGCCCGTCAAACAGCGCCGCCGTCTCTGGGCGGAGCACGTCGCCCTCCTGCGCGCAGATTCCATACTCCGGGTACGCCGCCAGGTTTTTCCGCAAATAGCCCAGCGCTTCCCCGGACAGCTCCACGCAGTCCATCTCAAGCCCCGGACACAGGCGGCACAGCCCCAAGGCCACCGCCCCGCTTCCGGCGCATAAGTCGACGCCCCGGCCGGGCTTTTCCCCCAGGCGCTCTGCCACGGCCTCTACCAGAACCGCCGTGTCCTCCCGGGGGACCAAGACGCCCTCGCCCACCTGGAGCGTAAGCCCCATGAACTCCCACCGCCCCAATATGTACTGCAGCGGCCTCCGAGCGGCGCGTTCCTCCGCAGCCTGCCGGAAAAGCCCGGCCTTATCCTCCAGGCAAATTTCCTCCCCGTGGACGGCCAGGCCCGGGCGGTCAAGGCCGAAAAAGTGCTGGCACAAGCATAACGCGTCAAAGCCAGGGTCTTCCACCCCCGCCGCCTGCAGCCGGGTTCGGCACATAAGATAAAGCTCCCGGTACGTCACGCGATCAGATCCTCGCCATTTTCGGGGATTACCGCTTCCATAGCGGTAATGGCGGCTTCGATCATCTTGTCATCCGGCTCCTTCACGGTAATCCGCTGCATCCACAGCCCCGGCGCGGTGATGATGCGGGACAGAAGCCCCGTGTGCCGGGCGCAGGCCTTTTGCAGCTCGTAGCCGATGTTGACGATAACCGGGATGCACAAAAGCTTTGTAAAGGTGCGCAAAAACGGGTTCTCAAAGGGGATGAAGAACCCCACGATAATGCCAATGAGCAGCATCAAAATCATAAAGCTGGTTCCGCACCGAGGGTGGAACCGCCCCTGTTTCCGGACGTTCTCCACGGTCAGGGGGAGGTCGTTTTCATAGCAGAAAATGGTCTTGTGCTCGGCCCCGTGGTACTGGAAAGTCCGGCGCATATCCGGCATCAGCGACACCAGCAGGATGTACCCCACGAAGATGGCGATGCGCAAAAGCCCCTCGAACACCGACCGCCACGGGGAAATATCCGCCGGGATGGCCCCGTCTAAGAGGTTAAACAGCACCGTCGGCAGGAAAAAGAACAGCAGAATGGCCAGCGCCACCCCCAGCACGCCGCCGACGGCCATGACGATCCCGGTCATCTTTTCGCCCAGGTGGTCGTCCAGCCATTTGTCAAAGCCGGTCAGTTCCTCCTCGCCCATGTCGGTGAGCTTGTCTGCCGAAAGGGACAGCGCCTTGTAGCCCAGCCGGAACGTGTCAATCATCGAGAAAATGCCCCGGATAAAGGGCTTGCCCAAAATGGGCCACTTGTCCCGCAGCCGGGGGGCCTCCACGTCCTCGGTGGTGATGTTCCCTTTTTCGTCGCAGAAGGCGGCGGTGGTGCGCTTCGGGCCTACCATCATGATGCCTTCGATGAGGGCCTGGCCCCCAATCGTAGTGATCTTCTTGGTTTTTTCCATTATTCACGATTCCTTTCCAGCAGCTTCAAAATCTCCGGCGTGTTTTCAATGAGCTCCGGCTCGGCCTCCAGCGTCCCGCACAGGGGCAGCACAATGGCTACCGACGTGCCTACGCCCTCCTCGCTCTCGATCTCCAGCGTGCCGCCGTGCATGGTGGTGATCTCGTCGGCCACCGCCAGCCCGATGCCCGATCCCCTTACCAGCTGGTTTGCCTTGTAAAACTTCTTTTTCACGTTGGGCAGGTGCTCTGCCGGGATGCCGCAGCCGGTGTCGGCCACGGTGACGTGGATGTACCCGTCGCCCCCGGAGGCGGAGACTGTCACCGTGCCGCCCTCGCCGGTGTACTTAAGGGCGTTGTCGATGATGTTTACAAACACCTGCCGCAGGCGGTTGCGGTCGCCGTAGACCGGGGCCAGCTGGGTGGTCTCCTCATAGTGGAGCTCCTTGTGCTCGGTACGGGCGCGGTCGGTGAACAGATAAACGGCCTCGTCCAGCTCGGCGATCAAATCCAGCCTTTCCACCAAAAGGCGCATACGGCCGCTTTGCAGGCGGGAGAAATCCAGCAGCTCCTCCACCAGCCCCGAAAGCCTCTCCGATTCCCTTATGATGACCCCGATGCCTTTCTCCTCCGTACCGGGGTCTGCGCCGCCCTGCAGGGTTTCCGCCCAGCCTTTTATGGCCGTCAGGGGCGTGCGCAGCTCGTGGGACACCGAGGAAATGAAGTCGTTTTTCATGCGCTCGGCGGCGCCCAGCTCCCCAGCCATGTCGTTGATGGCGTCGCACAGCTGGCCGATTTCGTCGTCCTTGGCCTTCTCGATGCGCACTTCAAAGTCTCCCTGGGCGATCTGCCGGGCCGACTGGCTCACCTGCCGCACAGGCACCAAAATCGAACGGATGAAGTACGCGCCGCTCAAGGTCAGCAGCAGCATGATAAAGGCCCCGCCTACCACCAGGGCGCTGATGACCAGGGTGGTCTGCCGGTCGGCTCTCTCCAGGGACACCATGTAGCGGATGGAGCCAATGAGGCTCCCGCTGCTGTCCCGCACCGCCCGGGTGATGGCCATGACCCTCTCCCCGGTGTCCAGCTCGCCCACCCATTTCCCGGCGCTGTCCTCGCTTTTCAGGGCCATTTCGTAGTCGGGCATGGCCTGGTCCTGGTCGGGCTCAAAGCCGGTGGAGGTGATGAACACCTTGCCGTCCTTGCTCAGGGCCATGATCTCCATGCGGTTCTTGTCCTGGAAATAGTTCTCGATGTAGTCCCGGGTGATGGCCGCGAACTCCGAGGTCTCGTACCCCCCCGAGCTGCCCGACAGCCAGTTTAACAGCTCCTCCACGCGGCCGGTCAGTGCCAGCTCCAGGCCGCTGTAGGTGGAGCTTTGCACCATCAGCGACAAGGTCAGGATGGAGATCAGCAGCACCACGAACACCACGCCGATGGTATTGATGAACCACCGCCGGGATATGCCCCGGGTCACGGCAGCTGCTCCTGGGCGGCGGCCTGCATTTTTTGGAGGACGCCCTCCATGGTCTCGCCCTCAAAGGAACACCCCGCCGCAAAGGGATGCCCGCCCCCGCCAAACTTCTCGCAGATGGCGCAGGCGCTCACCGGCGGGTTGCTGCGGACGGAAGCTTTGATGGTACCGTCCTCCTTTTCCTTTATGGTGATACCCACCATCACACCTTCAATCTGCCGGGGCAGCGAGGCGACGCCTTCCAGCTCGCTCTCCCGGACCCCCGTGCGCGCGTAGAGGGAATAGGGCACCTGCACGATGGCGCACCGGCCCCCGCAGGAGAACGCCAAACTCTCCATCACCAGGCGCTCGGCCTCCAGCTGGGCCCGGGACTTGCTCTCGAACATCTTCCGGTTGATTTCAGCGGCATCGGCCCCGGCCTCCAGCAGGGACGCGGCCACCCGGTGGGTGCGGGGGGTCACGCTGCTGTAGCGGAAGCACCCCGTGTCCGTGGTAAGGCCCGTGTACAGGCAGTCGGCCATGGGTTTGTCCAGGGCCACCCCCAGCTCGGCAAGCAGCAAATAGATGAGCTCGCAGGCGGCGGGGGCGGTGGGCTCCACCCAGGCTTCCCGGGCAAAATCCGAGTGGCTGCCGTGATGGTCAATGGCCAGCTCGATCTTCCCCGTATACGTTTCCTCCAGCTCCCCCAGCAGGGACGTCGTGGCCACGTCCACCGACATCACATGGGCGGGAGGCTGGGCGGGGGGCTCCAAACCTGCAAAAAGGTAGGCGAATTTCTCGTCTACCCCGTCTGCGCAGGCGAACCAGGCGCGCTTTCCCAAAGCCTTCAGGCCCCGCAATAAGGCAGAAGCAGACCCCAGCGTATCCCCGTCCGGCGAAGCGTGGCAGAGGATAAGGATGTCGTCCCAGCCCCGCAGCAGGGCGGCGGCCCCTTTGCAGTCCATCATAGCTCTTCCCCCTCTTCGGGCTCCGCCTCGGGGATGTCCAGGTCGTGGAGCATCCGGGAGATGGAAGCGCCGTACTCGATGGAATCGGTGGGCTTAAAGATCAGCTCGGGCACATGGCGCAGCTTGAGCCGGTGCCCCAGCTCCCGCCGCATATACCCGCTGGCCGACTTGAGCCCCTGCACCGCTTCCTTTGTGCGCTCCAAGCCCTCCATGGTGCTCACGTATACCGTGCAGTAGGACAGGTCGTTGGTGACCTCGGCCCGGACGATGCTCAAAAGGCAGCCCTTGACCCGGGGGTCTTTTACCTCCCGCAAAATGGAGGACAGCTCCCGGTGCACGTCTTCCGTCACCCGGGCGATCTTGTTTCCTGGCATATCCACACGCTCCTTTCAAGCCTAGGCTTCCCCAAAATGCTGGAGAAAGTCGGTGTAATAATCCCCAGCCTTGAAGCGGGGGTCGCGCACGATCTCAATCTGGCTTTCGATGTTGTTCTGGGTGCCGCCCACTACCAGCTCGCACAGGGCCGACTGCATCTTGCGGATGGCCTCCTCCCGGGTGGAGGAGTAGACGATCATCTTCCCCAGCATGGAGTCGTAATAGGGCGGGATCTCATAGCCCTGGTACAGGAACGTATCGAACCGCACCCAAGGCCCTCCGGGCGTGTGGAAGAACCCTACCTTCCCGGCCCCCAGGGCGTTGATGCGGCACTCGATGGCCGCGCCCTGCACCTGGATGTCCTCCTGGGTAAAGTCCAGCGGCACGCCCGCCGCAATCCGTATCTGCCATTTTACGATGTCCACGCCGGTCACCAGCTCGGAAACCGGGTGCTCTACCTGCAGGCGGGTGTTCATCTCCATAAAGTAGAAGTTCCCCGATTTGTCCATCAAAAACTCCACCGTGCCCGCGTTCACATACCCGGCGGCCTTGGCGGCCCGGGTGGCGGTCTGGGTGAGCTTTTCCCGTATCTCCGGGGACACCGCCGGGGACGGCGACTCCTCGATGAGCTTCTGGTTGTGGCGCTGTATGGAGCATTCCCGCTCGCCCAGGCACACGATGCGCCCGGACTGGTCGGCCAGCAGCTGCACTTCAATATGCTTGACCGGGGCCAGGTATTTTTCCAAATACATCCGCCCGTCGCCAAAGGCCTTCTCGGCCTCCTGCTGGGCGGTCTGGAAAGCCTTTTCCATGTCCGCCGGGGCCTTCACCAGACGGATTCCCTTGCCGCCGCCCCCGGCGCTGGCCTTGATGAGCACCGGGTACCCAATGGCCTCGGCCTCCTTCATGGCCTGGGCCGCGTCCTGGAGGATATCCGTGCCCGGGGTGACCGGCACGCCGTTTTCCTTCATGAGCCGGCGGGCCGCGTCCTTATCGCCCATCTTCGAAATAACCTCGGCCGACGGCCCAATAAACGCCAGCCCGTACTGCTTGCACAGGGCGGCAAACTCGGCGTTCTCCGCCAAAAACCCGTACCCCGGATGCACCGCCTGGGCCCCTGTGGCCATGGCCGCGCCCACAATGCGTTTTTTATCCAGATAGCTTTCCTCGGCCCGAGGGCCGCCAATGCACACCGCCTGGTCGGCCAGGGCCACGTGCAGCGACTCCTTATCCGCCTGGGAATACACCGCCACTGTGGAGATGCCCATCTCCTTGCAGGCGCGGATGATGCGGATGGCGATCTCCCCCCGGTTGGCAATCAAAATTTTTGTAAACAAATGGCTCCCATCCTTCCCGCCTTTTACTCCGGCTGGTCCACCAGCGCAAAGGAGAACTCGGCGCTGACGCACACCTTGCCGTTTACGCGCCCCACGCCCTTTGCAAAGTAGAAGCTGCCCCGCTGGCGGGTAAGCTCGCATTCGGTCTCCAGGGTGTCGCCGGGCTTTACCTGGCCCCGGAACTTTACGTTATTAAGGCTGGTAAAGAGGGGCGTCTTGCCCCTGACGCTTTCGGTCAGCAGCACGCAGGCCGACTGGGCCATCATCTCGCACTGGATGACCCCCGGCACCACGGGGTTGCCCGGAAAATGCCCCTGCAGAAAATATTCATCGCCCCTTATATGGCACTTGCCATAGGCCTTGCCGTCTATCAGCTCCACCTCGTCCACCAGCAGCATGGGCTCCCGGTGGGGCAGCAGCTTTTTGATCTCTTCCTTGTTCATAAGCGCCCCCCTCTACACGATGCGGAACAGCGGCTGGCCGTACTCGACCACCTGCCCGTTGCCCACGCACACCTCCATAATCTTGCCGGATACCTCGGCCGGGATTTCGTTCATCAGCTTCATGGCCTCAATGATGCACAGGGTATCGCCCTTCTGCACCGTGTCGCCCACCTGGACAAAAGGCTTGCTCTCCGGCGACGCTGCCGCGTAGAACACCCCCACCGTAGGCGACACCACCAGCGTGCCCTCCTTCTCCTGGGGGGGCTGCTCCGGGGCCTCTACCGGGGCCGGCACAAAGGGCGACCCCGCCGCCTGCTCGAAGCTGGCCGCCTGGGCCTTCCGCTCCAGCTTCAGGGACACGTCCCCCTGCTTATACTCCAAGCCCGTCAGGCCGTTCTCGCTCATCAAGCGCGCCAGGCTTTCAATCTCTTTTATCTCCATATTGACATCCTTTCTATTCCGCCGCCCTAAAGGCCAAATACGCGTTGTGGCCGCCAAAGCCCAAAGACGCCGACAGCGCCAGCTCAATGTCTGCCTTACGGGCTTCATTGGGCACGTAATCCAAGTCGCAGTCCGGGTCGGGCTCCTGGTAGCCGATGGTGGGGGGCACGATGCCCTCCTTCACCGCCATCACGCAGGCAATGGCTTCCACAGCCCCGGCCGCGCCCAGCATGTGGCCGGTCATGGACTTGGTGGAGCTGACCATGCATTTGCGCGCGGCCTCTTCCCCCAGGCCCTTCTTGATGGCCAGGGTTTCGCCGGAATCGTTCAGGGGCGTGCTGGTGCCGTGGGCGTTCACGTAAATCTTGGAGGGGTCTTCACAGCCGCCTGCTTCGTCGTAGGCCATTTTCAAGGCCCGGGCTCCGCCGATAGCCTCCGGGTGGGGGGCCGTGATGTGATGGGCGTCGCAGGTGACGCCGTAGCCGCAGAGCTCGCCGTAAATCTTCGCGCCCCGGGCCTTGGCGTGCTCGTACTCCTCCAGCATCAGGGCCCCGGCGCCCTCGCCCATGACGAACCCGTTGCGCCGGGCGTCAAAGGGGACGCAGGCGCTTGCCGGATCTTCGGTGGTGGACAGGGCCTTCATGCTGGAGAACCCAGCCACGCCCAGGGGGATAATAGCCGCTTCCGCGCCGCCGGTCAGGACGGCGTCTAAGTACCCGTGCTTGATGGCCCGGTAGGCCTCGCCAATGGCGTTGTTGCCGGTGGCGCAGGCGGTCACCGCGGGGATGGCCGCGCCCTGGAAATTATACTTGATGGCAATCAGGCCGCTGGCCATGTTGATGATAAGCGCCGGGATAAAGAACGGGGACACCCGCCGGGGCCCCTTCTCCATCAGGGCTTGCTGCTGCTGGGCAAAGGTCTCGATGCCGCCGATGCCCGAGCCAAAATACGTGCCCACGCGCTCCGGCTCCACCGTGCCCACGATGCCGCTTTCCTCCACGGCCTGGCTGGCCGCCGCCAGGGCATACTGGCAGAACCGGTCGTACTTGCGCACGTCGCCCTTGTCCATGTAAAGCAGCGGGTCGAAATCCTTTACCTCCGCCGCCACCTTGACTTTGTACTCTTCCGTATCGAACTTCGTGATGGGGCCGATGCCGCACCGGCCCGCCTTCAGGGACTCCCAAAAGCTCCCCACGTCGTTGCCAATGGGCGTAACCGCCCCCATGCCTGTGATAACCACTCTGTGCATTTCAAAAATCTCCTTTAGGTCGCAAGGCCCCCGTCTACGCGGATGGTCTCGCCGGTGATGTAGTCGGAATCGGGGGACGCCAGGAACAGGGCCACGTTGGCCACGTCCTCCGGCTTGCCCATTTTCTTCATGGGCACCTGCTGCAGAAGGGGGTTGTCCTCCTTGATGTCCTTGGTCATGTCGGTCTCAATGAAACCGGGGGCAATGCAGTTGCAGCACACGCCCCGGCTGCCCAGCTCCTTGGCCACGGACTTGGACATGCCAATGAGCCCGGCCTTGGAAGCGGCGTAGTTCACCTGCCCGGCGTTGCCCACCAGCCCCGCAATGGAGCTGATGTTGATGATCTTCCCCTGCCTGCGGCGCATGAAGTCCCGGCAGCAGGCACGCGTCATGTGGAACGCACCCTTTAGGTTGATGTCCAGCACCATGTCGTAATCCGCGTCCTCCATCTTGACCAGGAGGCCGTCCCGGGTGACGCCGGCGTTATTGACCAGGATGTCGATCTTGCCCATTTCCTCTGTCACGGCCTTGACCGTATCCTTCACCGCCTGCTCGTCCCGGACGTCGCAGAAATACGCCTTGGCTTTGCGGCCCAAGGCCTCGATCTCCCGGCAGGTCTCCTCTGCAGGCCCGTCCGGCCCCACGTAAATAACCGCGATATCGGCCCCGTTTTCGGCGAACTTCAAGGCAATCGCCTTCCCCAGCCCCTGGGACGCGCCGGTGACCAGGGCCAGCTTGTTTTCCAGTTTCATGTGTGTTTTCTCCTTTGTGTCTTAAATTAAGCGTGATAAGCCATGAGCGCCGCCTGCAGCGACTCCCCGTCCTGCACGGGGAAAACGCGCACGTCTTTTGAAATCTTCCGGATGAGGCCGCACAGGGTCTTGCCGGGGCCGCACTCGAAGAAGGTGTCCACGCCCTGCTCCATAAGGGCCTCCACGGTCTCCTGCCAGCGGACGGGGCTTTGGACCTGCCGCACCAGCAGCGCCCGGGGATCGTCCCCGTAGGGCTGTGCCGTGGCGTTGGAATAGACCGGCGTGTGGGGCACGTCCAGCTGCATCTCCGCCAGGGCCGCTTTCAGCACTTCCCCGGCGCTCTCCATAAACGGCGTATGGAACCCCCCGCTGACGGCCAGCATCTTAGGCCTGCCGCCCGCGTCGGCAATCTTCTTGCAGAACGCCTCCACCTGGATGGGGTCGCCTGCCACCACCAGCTGCCCAGGGCAGTTGTAGTTGACGGGCCACACCCGGGTAAATTCCCGGCAGATTTCCTCTACCGTTTCATTGGGCAGCTTCAAAGCCGCCGCCATGCCTCCGGGGTTTGCCTCGGCGGCTTGCTGCATAGCCTCCGCGCGCTTGCAGACAAACGCGAAGCCGTCCTTCTTGGAGAACACCCCGGAGAAGGTCAGCGCGGCCACCTCGCCCAGGGAAAAGCCGGCGGTATAGTCTGGCTCGATTCCCGCCGCCACCAAGGCCCGGGCCGCTGCCATGTCCACGCAGTAGACGCAGGGCTGCGTATTCTTCGTAATAGACAGCTCCTCCGCCGTGCCGTGGAAGCACTGCTCCGACGTGCCAGGCCGCAGGGTATCGGCGATGGAGAACACTTCCTGCGCCGCCGCGCTGGCCCCGCTCAGGGACTGCCCCATGCCCGGATACTGGGCCCCCTGGCCCGAAAACACAAACGCTACTTTACCCATTTGTTTGCCCCTTTCAACACTTCCTCGGCTTCTGTGAACATTTCCTGTATGATTTCCGCCGCCGGCTGCTCCTTATTGACCATGCCGGCAATCTGCCCGGCCAGGAAGTCGCCGGTCTTCTCGTCGCCCTCCACGGCGGCCCGGTACAGGGCACCGCTGCCCAGCTTTTCCAGCTCCTCGTCGGAAATCTGGCTGTACTCGGCCTTGAAGAACTCCTTGGCGAATTGGTTCTTGATCTGCCGCACCGGATGCCCCAGCCGCTTGCCGGTGGTCATGGTAGCGATGTCGTTGGCCTTTAGGACCTTCTTTTTATAGTTGGGGTGCACGCCGCACTCGTGGGCCACCAAAAACCGAGTGCCCACCTGCACGCCCACCGCGCCCAGCATAAACGCCGCCGCAATGCCCCGTCCGTCACCAATGCCGCCAGCGGCCAGAACGGGCAGGTCTGTGGCGTCGCACACCTGGGGGACCAGCACCATGGTGGTCAGCTCCCCTACGTGCCCGCCGGATTCGCCGCCCTCGGCAATGATGGCCGCGGCCCCGGCCTTTGTGACCAGCTTCGCCATGCCCACGCTGGCCACCACGGGGATGACCTTGATGCCGGCCTCCAGCCACAGGGGCATGAACTTGCCGGGGTTCCCCGCGCCGGTGGTTACGACCGCTACCTTTTCCTCGGCCACCACCTGGGCTACTTCGTCGGCAAAGGGCGACATGAGCATGATGTTCACGCCAAAAGGCTTATCCGTCAGGCTGCGGGCCAGCTGGATCTGCTCGCGCACGTACTGGGCGTTGGCGTTCATGGCGGAGATGATGCCCAGGCCTCCCCCATTGGAAACGGCGGCGGCCAGCTTGCCGTCGGAAATCCACGCCATGCCCCCTTGGAAAATGGGATATTCAATCCCCAACAGTTCACACAAAGGTGTCTTTATCATAAATGTTTCCTCCTTATTATTTCGTCCACCGCACGACGCAGGACGCACTGGACAATCCGCCCCCAAAGGCCGACAGCACAATGTAGTCGCCCTTTTGGAACATCCCCTTGCGGTAGGCCTCGTCCAGCAGGATGGGCTCGCTGGCCGAGGACGTGTTGCCGTACTCCTCAATGTTGAGGAGGAACCGCTCCGGCGCGATCTCCGGGATGCGCCGCCGGGCCTCGTTGATGATGCGGTAATTGGCCTGGTGGGGGATCACGGCCTTGACCTGCTCCCCGGTGATGCCGGCCTTTTCCATAACGGAACGAATGTCGTTTACCATGGAGGTCACCGCAAATTTATACGTGGCCTGCCCCTCCATGTTAACCCTGCTCTTTTGGGGCTCATGCTCATAAAACGGCGAGTTGTTCCACGAGGTGGGGATGGAGATGATGTCGTCCCCGCCCTGGGTGTGCAGCTCGGAGGCCAGATACGCGTCCCCCTCGCCCAGCACGGCGGCCCCGGCCCCGTCGCCAAAAATGCAGCAGGTGCCGCGGTCTTCCCAGTCCAGCAGGCCGCTCATGCGCTCGGCGCTGACCACCAGCACCTTCTTCACTGCCTTACGGGCAAAAAACCCGGCTGCCACTTCCAGCGCGAACAGGAACCCCGGGCACGCCACGTTCATATCGAAAGCAGGGCAGCGGGCCCCCAGGCGGTTCTGCACCATGCCGCCCAGGCCCGGCGAAATGGTATCGGCGCTGATGGTCGCCGCAATAATCAGGTCCAGCTCCTCCGCCTTTACCCCGGCATCCTCCAGGGCCCGGCGGGACGCCTCGGCCCCTAAGTCCGTCACGGTCTCGCTGGTGCACACGTGGCGCCTGCGCACCCCGATCCGCTTCATGATCCACTCGTCCGACGTATCCACCATTTTCGACAGCTCTTCGTTTGTCACGATCTTTTCCGGCGTAAAGCTGCCGGTGCCCAGTATCTGAAAGCTCATGTTCCTGTCTCCCGTCTGTAGATTTCTGCAAAGCACTCCCTACTATTTTACCGAATAAAGGCAGGTTTGTCAACGCTTGGCGGGGGTTTTGCCCCTTGCCCTCCTCCCCTGTCCATGTTATAATATTTGTAACATCCCTGGAAAGGAGCCCCTTCATGAAAAAACTGCGCGTCTTCCTTCTGGCTGCCCTGCTGGCCCTGACCCTGCCGGGCTGCTCCTTCACCGGCTTCTCGGTGCAGAACCTGATGTCGCCCCCCAAGGTCAACGCCGACCAGCAGAATATTTACAAGCTCCTGCAGGGCACGCAGCCGGACGTGACGTTCATCTACCCCCGCAGCGGCGCCTACCGCTCGGCCATTATCATGGAGGACTTCACCGGCGACGGCGTGGAAGACGCCTTGGGCTTCCACCTCTTGGAGGAGACGGACACCACCGGCAGCATCGAAGTGCAGTTCCTGACCAAGGTGGACGGCGAGTGGGCCGCCCTTTCTTCCTTTACGAACATCGCCACCCAGGTGGACCGGGTCTGCTTTGGCAGCCTGGGCGACGGCGGCGGGCAGAGCGTGCTCATCGGCTGGGGCAGCACGGCGGGCTCTACCGGGCGCATGGCCACCATGAACGCCTACCTTTACGAGGACGGCGAGATGCGCGAATATACCCTGGGGCCCTACGGCGAAATGACGCTCACGGACTTCGACGGCGACGGCATCAACGAAGTCTTCACCATTGACAAATACGTGCCGGCAGCTGAAGAGGCCGAAGCCTCGTCGGCCCAGGCGCGGGTGTATACATTTAATACCGGCAAGCCCGAAGAGGCCGATTCCGCCATGGCCGACAACTCCATCTCCACCTACTCGTCGGTGCTGTTCGGCCAGCTCTCGGAGGAGTACCAGGGCGTAGTGGTGGACGGCGCCACGGCGGACGGCAGTATGAACACCCAGATCTTCGTTTTAGACCAAGGACGCCTGCGCAATTACCCCGTGGGGGTCAACAGCGAAAATTACACGAACCCGTTCTCCCGGCCTTCGACGGCGGCGTTTACGTCCCGGGACATCAACGGGGACGGCTTTATAGAGGTGCCGGCGGTCACCCGGCTGCCCGGCCTGCCCGAGGACGTCAGCCCCGACACCACCAGCTACATGGTGGAATGGGACACCTTCCGTCCCCGGAACGGCCGCAAGATGAGCCTGTATGCTTTGATGAACGTCCGGGAAAACTATTGGTTCCAGGTGCCGTACCGGCTGCGTGGGCGGGTGTCGGCTTCTAACGACGCGGCCCGGCGGACGGTCACCTATACGGAGATGGTCACGGCGGAGGATATGTCGCTGCTGCTGGGGTCGCCGCTTTTTTCCATCCGGGTTTTCACCCAGTCGGCCTGGGAGAGCCGGGGCGAAGGCAGCGGCTACACCATGCTGGCCGAGCAGGGGGACTCCGTGTACGGCATACAGGTATTGACCCAGGATGAAAAATTATTATTGACTATAGAGGAAATCAAAAACAGCTTTCAAATGATAACGGAATAAGGGGGACTGGTTTATGAAAAAAATCTTGGTGGCAGAAGACGAGCAGAATATCCGCGAATTTGTGGTGATCAATTTGGAGCGCGCCGGCTACCGCGCCTTTGAGGCCGAAACCGGCGACGAGGCCCTGGCCCTGTATGACCAGGAAAACGGCAGCTTCGACATTGCGGTGCTGGACATTATGATGCCCGGCGAGCACGACGGCCTGGCGGTCTGCAAGGAATTGAGGCGGCGCAACAGCTCCATCGGCATCATCATGCTCAGCGCCAAGACCCAGGAGATGGACAAGGTCAGCGGCCTGATGATGGGCGCGGACGATTACGTCACCAAGCCCTTTTCCCCTTCCGAGCTGGTGGCCCGGGTGGACGCGGTCTACCGCCGGGTGGCCCTGGCCGCCGAGACCAAGGAGGGCGCTTTGCGGGACGAGCTCCATTCCGGCGAGTTTTCCTTAAACCTGCGCAACCGCTCCTTCCTGAAATCCGGCTCGCCCATTGAGCTGACCCAGGTGGAGTTCCAGATCATGGAGTACTTCTTCTCCAACTCCGGCACGGCCCTGTCCCGGGGGGACATCCTGCGCCACGTATGGGGGCCCAGCTACGTGGGCGAGGAGAAGATTGTAGATGTGAACATCCGCCGCCTGCGCATGAAGGTGGAGGACGAGCCGTCTTCCCCCAAGCACATCGTGACGGTGTGGGGGCTGGGGTATAGGTGGGACGTGTAGGGCGTCCTGCTAAATGGTTGCATTTTGTCGATTCCTATGATATGATTAAATTGCGCCATTGCGCAGGAGTCTGCCATTACGGGTAGGCGGTTGGCCTTCTGCAGAGGGCCTGAACTCTCTGATTACATATACGGGTAGGCGGTTGGCCTTCTGCAGAGGGCCTGAACTCTCTGATTACAT
>CANTDZ010000050.1 GCA_947652665.1 uncultured Clostridia bacterium | reverse complement strand
CTTTGTAAACGTCATTTATCTCTATGATGACAAGGTTACCATGATATTTAATTCCGGGGATATGCCCGTAACCATCAACGACCTGCTTCTTTCCGAAATTGAAGGAGAGAGTGCCGGTGAAAGTTCTTTGTGTAAAGAAAATTTGGGTCCACCACCGAAGCCAGGCACACCACGTGCCTGGTTTTCTTTATAATACATAAAAACCCCCAAGCCGTCAAGGGGGAGTTTGGTTGACACCTGGGCGGGGGTATGGTATGCTAACAGGATAGGAGGTGGGAGGCATGGTCTTTTCCAGTATGCTGTATATGGGGATGTTCATCCCCCTGGTGCTGCTTGTGTACTTTGCGGTACCCCAAAGCCAGCGTGCCGCGCGCAACGGGGTGCTCCTTTTCAGCAGCCTTTTTTTCTATTTTGTTGGGGAACCCAAAAACCTGCTCATCATGCTGGCCTCGATTCTGCTCAACTACCTGTTTGCCCTTGCCATCGAACGGGGCCACAGGCGGTTGTGGCTGCTATTGGGCGTGGTTTTTAACCTGGGCCTGCTGGTTTTCTATAAATATACGGATTTCCTGCTTTCCAACCTCAACCGCTTCTTCTCCCTATCCCTGCCGCTTTCGGGCATCGTCATGCCCATCGGCATCTCCTTTTTCACCTTCCAGGGCATGAGCTATGTCCTGGATGTCTACCGCCAGCGGGTGCCGGCCCAGAAGAACATCCTCTATGTGGCGACCTACATCTCCCTGTTCCCACAGCTGGTGGCCGGACCCATCGTGCGCTATGAGACCATCGCCGACGAACTCACCAACCGCCGCGAGACCCTGGACGACACCGCCGAAGGCCTGCGCCGTTTCATCTACGGCCTGGCCAAAAAGATGCTGCTGGCAAACCCCCTGGGCGAGCTGGCCACCATTATCTTCTCCCTGGAAAGCGGCAGCCGCTCCACAGCATTGGCCTGGCTGGGAGCCATCGCCTATGCCTTCCAGATTTTCTTCGACTTCTCCGGCTACTCCGACATGGCTATCGGCCTGGGGCGGGTGTTCGGGTTCCATTTCCTGGAGAACTTCGATTACCCCTACCTGTCCCGCTCCATCACGGAGTTCTGGCGGCGCTGGCACATTTCGTTGGGCACGTGGTTCCGCGACTACCTGTACATCCCCCTGGGCGGCAACCGCAAGGGGCTCCCCCGGCAGATTGTAAACCTGCTCATCGTCTGGGGCCTGACCGGCCTGTGGCACGGGGCCAAATGGAACTTCCTCCTTTGGGGCCTTTACTATGCGGCGCTGCTGATAATAGAAAAGCTGTTCTTAAAGAAGCTGCTGGACAAGGCCCCGGCCCTTATCAGCCATCTGTACGCCCTGCTGTTCATCCTGGTGGGGTGGGTAATCTTCAACGGCAGCTCCCTTTCGGAGATAAAGGTGTATATCGGCCAGATGTTCCTTTACCACCCTAACGTCCAGCCTGTAGGGAACTCTGCCCTCTGGTACTTGTGGCAGTATGGGGCCGAATTCCTTCTGGCGGCGCTGTTCTCCCTGCCCGTTGCGCCCATGCTTTCCCGGCGCCTGAGCGGCAGGCCCTGGTATCCCCTCCTGCAAAACGCCTGCGCCCTGCTCCTGCTGGTGCTGAGCCTGTGCAGCATTATCAACACCTCCTTTAACCCCTTCATCTATTTCCGATTCTGAGGTGGCCCATGAAAAACAAGCTGAATATCCTCTTTATCGCCCTTGTGGCTGGCATCCTGGCGGCTCTGCCTATTGGCACATTCTTCGCGCCAAAAACCGATACCTCCCTCTTTGAAAACCGCACCCTGGCCGACCCGCCCGTGCTTACCCGCGAGACCCTCCTGAACGGCGAATTCTTCGAGGGCGCCGAGACCTGGTACAAAGACCACGTGGTCCTGCGCGACAAGATGCTGGAAGCCTGCACGGTTTTCCAGAAATATATGTTAGGCAAGCCGGCGGTCAACGACATCCTCCCCTCTGAGGGGAGCCTGCTACCCGTAGTAGAACCCAAATACGCCGCCTGCGCCTCCGACGAGGAAGTGGCCGCGGCCGTGGAACAAGTGGCGGCCTTGCAGGAAGCGGCGGACTCTTACGGCGGCAAGGTGGTCTACATGGGCGTGCCGGGGCAGATCACTATGTTCGCGGACTCTTACCCCGCGTGCCTGGCCGACACCCCGGCCTATTTCCGCGCAACCGGGGAGAAGTTCGCGCAAGCTTTGGAAGACGCTGGTATCGAATTTATAGACGGCCACGGCTATCTGAACCAGGATATGTACTTCCGGGTCGACCACCATTTCGGCGTCATAGGCGGCTACGCGGTCTACGAACAGCTCTGCGCGGCTGCGGGCACCCAGGCCGTCCCCCAGGAGCATTTTTCCTTTTACCGCCTGCCCAACCCCTTTTACGGCTCCCGGAACCGGAAAATCTACGACCTGACCTCCATCAAAGACCAGCTGGAGGTCTTCTCCACCGACTACGAGCTCCCCTTTGACCGCTATGACAACGGGGAGAAGGTGGAGTCGAAAACGCTGAATCTGCCGGAGGACGAGGAGGCCATCGTCACCGAAGACTACATGGGCGGCGACATCGCCGAAACCCTCATCCAGACCCACCGCCCCGGCCTGCCCAACCTGCTTATCTACGGCGATTCCTACACCAACGCCGTGGAATGCTTCGCCTACCTTTCCTTCAATGAGACACGCGCTTTGGATTTGCGGCACTACGAAGAAATGTCCCTGTGCGACTACGTGAAGGAGCATAAGCCCGATTTCATCGTCTGCATCCGCGACGACGGCAACTATATAAACCTCACCGGCAACGGCACGACCACATAAAAAACGCGGCCTGGCACAAACCCAGGCCGCGTTTTGCTGTCCTTCTACCAGAATTCCCGTTCCTGCGCCCGGGCCAGGTCCATCTGCTGGCGGAAATACTTCTGCACATTGGCCTGGGCTTCCTTCCAGACGGGCGTTTCGGAAAAAGTGAAATAGGACTCGTCGGCGTAAATGATGTGGTCGAGCATGGACACGTTGATTCCCCGCAGGGCCAGCTCTACCTGCCGGGTGGAGACGATGTCGTTGCGCGAAGGCTTCGGGTTCCCGCTGGGATGGTTGTGCGCCAGGATTACGGTAACGGCATCGTATTCGATGCACAGCTTCACCAGCTTGCGCATATACATGGGCACCTCGCTGATATCGCCTTCAATGATGATGTCGTTGAACACCACGCGGTCCTGGGCGTCCAGCATCATAAGCCCGATAGCTTCCTTCCGGCGCCCCACGAACAGCGGGCGCATGGCCACCACCGCCGACTTCGTGTCAAGAATCCGCTGTATCCCCGTGGCCTGGTCTTCCAGGGCGGCCCGGGCGATTTCCGCGATAAGGCCCAAAAGGCCGGCTGCTTCGCTGCACAGGCCCAGCGTTTCCCCCATTTCCTCCGGCGGGGCGGCCAGCACATGGGAAAGCCCGCCGTATCTCCGGAGCAGGGCGGCTGCGGCTGCCTTGGCCTCGCCCTTGGGCAGCACATAGGATAAGGCTTTGGCCAGCAGGTTCCGATGGGCGCTTTCCGACTGCTTCTGCATAGCCGTTACATCCGCTTGTCAATGCGCAGGTTCTGCTCAAACCGCTCAAAGAAGCCGATGAGCTTGCCGTCCTCGCCGCGCACGGGCTGCATATAGATGCGCAGGTTGCGCAGGTTCACGCCCACGAAGGCCTCCTTGCCGTCGCTTTTCATCTTTTCGAAGGCCGCCATAATCCGCTCCCGGGAGGATTCCTTGTCGTGGCAGTCAAAAAGGCTTTTGCCGATGAGGTCTTTGTAGCCGCGCTCCTGGTAGTAGTGGTACTCGGCATAGCGGTTCATGTAGCGGATGGTGTATGTATCGTCCACAAAAACAATGGGATAGGGATAGCTGTTTAGGATGGCTTTGAGCATTGCGTTTTCTTCCATGAGGGTCACTCCTTAGGGTTTTTCTTTTCATTATAGCACAAGGGACAGAAAAAAGGGAGAGGAAAATTTTTAGTTCGGCTTCCTTTTTCCCCCTGCCTATGCTATAATAGTTATGACTAAGAAGGTAAGGAGAAAACAGCCATGGCCCATTTTTTTCGGGGCAAGCGCCCCACGAAATGCAAGCGGATCTTTTCCGCGCTTCTGTGCTGCCTGCTTGCAGCCAGTACCCCCGCTGCGGCGGCAGACGCCCCTGCCGTAAAGGCAGAAAGCACGCTGTCCGCCCTGGACAGCCTTTTGCAAGACGAAACCCCGCCCATCCTGGAAGAACCGGACGAGCCGCCTGAGGCCCCGGACGCCGAGCCGTCCCCCAGCCCTTCGCCGGAGCCGGAAAAGCCGGACCCCGAAGAGCCGGAGGAGCCGGAAGAGCCTGAACCCAAGATTTTCACCGTGACCTTCCAGATGGGCCGCTTCGGCACCTATACCCGCAAGGCCGAGGAAGGCCAGTTTGTGGAAGACGTCCCCAGCATCTCCGAGCTCCCGGCCGCAGAGGTTTTAGGCTGGTTTGACGCTGCCGGACAGCTGGTGGAGCCAGATAAAATCGCCGTCCTGGAGGACACCACCTATACCGCCCGCTGGGGCCGCCATGCCGACGAGTTTTTGCAGACCGATACCCATAAGGCCTACATAAAAGGCTATGTCAGCGGCACCTTTAAGCCCACCCGCAACGTCAGCCGCAGCGAGGCCGTCCAGCTGTTCTACAACCTGGTGCGCGAGCCCGTAGGCGGGCCCAACCCTTTCCCGGACGTGCAGGAAACCGATTGGTTTGCCGCCGCCGTCAAGGAGATGGCGGTCTGCGGCATCCTGCAGGGAGGCTCGGACGGCAATTTTAACGGGACGCGCCCCATCACCCGCGCGGAGTTCGTGAAAATGGCCGTGGCCTGCGACACCCTGGAGGACGGCGCCTGCCCCTTCACCGACGTGTCCCCGGACGACTGGTTTGCCCCCTACATCGCCACCGCTTACAAAAAGGGCTGGGTCAGCGGCCACCCGGACGGCACCTTCCACCCCTACGACCCCATTGTGCGCGGGGAAGCGGTGGTCATCCTGAACAAAGTCTTGGGCCGCACGGCTGACCCGGACATCGCGAACAAGACGGACGTAAAGAATTTTTATGACGTTTTCCCGGATAACTGGATGTACCCGTATATTATCGAGGCGTCTACCTCCCACGAGTTTACCGAGGTTGACACGGGCGAAGCCTGGGGGGACTACGAACGCGACACCAGCGCCCCCGAGAGCGGCTGGGTAGAGGAAGACGGCGCGCGCTTTTATCTGGACGGCACCACCCGCAAGTTCCTGCGGGGCGAGCAGACCCTGGACAACAAGCGCTACGTTTTCGACAGTGCTACCGGCGCGGGCATCAACGGGTTCCGCAGCGAGGGCTACTGGCGGCGGTACTACATCCACGGCGCCATGCAGGACGATATTTCGGAGCTGGGCGTGGTCACCGGGCCGTACTTTATTAAGGTGTACAAGCCCTCCAATTACCTTATTATCTATGCCCGGGAGTACGAGGGCGGGGCCTACAACGTGCCCGTAAGGGCCATCCGCACCTCCTGCGGCTACGGCACCCCCACCGGGACTTACTACACTCCCCACCGCTACCGTTGGCTGCAAATGATTGGCGGCACCTGGGCCCAGTGGTGTACGCAAATCTACGGCAGCTACCTGTTCCACTCTGTGCCCAACTGGACCTACGACAACTTCAACCTGGAAGTGGGCGAGTACAACCACCTGGGCGACACCCGTTCCGCCGGCTGCATTCGCATGAACTGCCGGGACGCCAAGTGGATTTTTGACAACTGTCAGCTGGGCACCCGGGTAGAGATCAGCTCCTGGGAGACCGGCGGCCCCCTGCAGAAGCCGGACGGCCTGCAGATCCCCTCTTGGCACAGCTGGGACCCCACCGACCCCACCGCCTATTGGAAGTGCCAGCAGACCGGCTGCCACTAAAAACAGCATGATATAAAAAATGAGCCCTGCACAGGAATGTGCGGGGCCCTTTTTATGCTGGTTAGAAGTCGAAGGTGAGCACTACCTTGCGGATGGACGGGTCGTGGGTGTCCACGAAATCAAAGGCTTTCTGGGCCTCGGTCAGCGGGAAGGTGTGGGAGACCGCCCCTGTAAGGTCCAGCTTGCCCTGGTTTATCATCTCGATGGCCTTGCCGAACATCTTGTTTTGCAGGCGCGAGCCCCGCACGTCCAGCTCCTTGGAGGTGATGAGGAATTGGTTGACCTCCGTCCCGGCGGTGGAGAAGCCCATGGTAATGACCCGCCCGGCATTGCCCGTGGCCTGCAGGAGCATCATCAGGGAATCCTTTACGCAGGCCGCATCGATGGACACGGTGGAGCCCCGGCCGTGGGTGTACTCCTTAACCTTGGCCTGGAAGTCCTCAGTCTGGGCGTTGATGGTGTATTTGGCCCCGGCGGCCTTGGCGGCTTCCAGCTTGCTGTCCACTACGTCGGCGACGATGATGTAGGGGCAAAGCTGCCGGGCGATGCGCAAAATCGAGCTGCCCAGCGCCCCGTAGCCATAGAGCAGGAGCATATCGTCCTCCCCCAGCTGGGCCCGGGTGCAGGACTGGATGGCGATAGTCGTGGGCTCAATCATCACGGCGTCCTGGTCGGAGAGGGAGTCGGGCAGGACGTAGCAGTCCTCGGCGGGGACGCAGATGTATTCCCGGTAGCCGCCGTCAATGTGCACGCCGCGCACCTTCAGGTCGTCGCAAACGTTGCCGCGTCCCAGGGAGCAGGGGTAGCAGTGGCCGCAGCTGGTCACCTGGTTGACAATGACCCGGCTGCCCACCTGCAGGCCCTTGCCGTCGCCGTTTATCTCCTCGACCACGCCCACCATCTCATGGCCGATGATGCGCGGATAGGTAGCCGCCGCGTTGGTTCCGTGGTAAATGCCCACGTCCGAGCCGCAGATGCCCGCCGCCGTCATGCGCACGAGCACGTTGTTTTTCTCATCCGTCACGGGCTTCTCTACGTCGATGACCCGCAAGTCTTCTGGTGTAACGATTTGAACAGCCTTCATAAAAAACAACTCCTTTATTGAACCTATATATTTAGTATAGTATCACGCAGCCCCTGAGCTGTCAATACAGAAAGGGTTTACAATTTGCCAAAAAAGTGGTAATATCGTGAGTAGAAAAAGCTTTGGGAGGAAAAGCGTTATGAAGTTAAATTTAACAGGTATACAGGACAAAACCCCTTGGGAACAGGCCGGCATCGCGCTGCCGCAGTTTGACCGGGAGCAGGTGTGCCGAAACACGAAGGAAGCCCCCACCTGGCTGCACTTTGGGGCCGGGAACATCTTCCGGGCGTTCCCGGCGGCGGTGCTGCAGGAGATGCTGGACAAGGGGCAGTATGACAAGGGCGTCATCGTAGCCGAAGGGTTCGACTATGAAATCATCGACAAAGCCTACCGCCCCTTCGACGATTTGAGCCTGCTGGCCGTGCTCAAGTCGGACGGCAGCGCGGAGAAAAAGGTGGTGGGCTCGGTGACCGAAAGCTTGAAAGCCGACCCCTCCTTCTCGGAGGACTGGGCGCGGCTGGAGGAAATTTTCCGGGCACCCTCTTTGCAGATGGTAAGCTTTACCATCACTGAAAAGGGCTACACCGTACCGGGCGCCATGATGGAAAAAGTGGCGCGCCTGCTGCTGGAGCGCTTTAAGGCCGGGGCGGCGCCTATCACCCTGCAGAGCATGGACAACTGCTCCCACAACGGCGACAAGGTGCGCGAGGGCATTTTGTATTACGGCCGGGCCTGGCAGGAGGCTGGGTTGGTGCCAGCGGAGTTCGTGGCCTATTTGGAGGACAAAAAGAAAGTCGCCTGCCCGTGGAGCATGATTGATAAGATTACCCCCCGGCCCGACGGGAAAATCCAGAAGATGCTGGAGGACGCGGGGTTTGAGGACAGCGGGGTGATCGTCACGGAAAAGAACACGTACACCGCCGCCTTTGTCAACGCCGAGGAGACGGAGTACCTGGTTGTAGAAGACGACTATCCCAATGGCCGCCCCCCGCTGGAGCTGGGCGGCGTGCTCTACGCGCCCCGGGACACGGTGGACAAGGTGGAGAAGATGAAGGTCTGCACCTGCCTGAACCCCCTGCACACGGCCATGTCCATCTATGGCTGTATGCTGGGGTACGAGCTCATTTCGGCGGAGATGGAGGACAAGGACATCTGCGGCCTCATCACGAAAATGGGCTATCAGGAAGCCATGCCCGTGGTGGTCGACCCCGGCGTTTTGAAGCCCGCGGACTTCATCGATGCCGTGCTCACCAAGCGCCTGCCGAACCCCTTCATGCCCGACGCCCCCCAGCGCATTGCCACGGACACCTCCCAAAAGCTGCCCATCCGCTTTGGGGAGACCATCAAGGCGTATGAGCGCCAGGGGCTTGATAAGGGCAAGCTCACGCTGATCCCCCTGGTGCTGGCAGGGTATGCCCGGTACTTGAAGGGGATCGACGATAAGGGGCAGGCATTTACGCCCTCCCCGGACCCCCTGCTCGCAGAGCTGCAGGCCATTGTGGCCCCGCTGGAAGTGAAAGACGGGCCCCAGGATTTCAGCTGCCTGAAGGCCCTGTTCAGCCGGGAGGACGTGTTTGGCGTGGACCTGTACGCCGCAGGCCTGGGGGAGAAAATCGAAGCCATGACGGCCGAGCTCTACGCCGGGCCGGGGGCGGTAAGGCGGACGCTTCACAAGTACGTTGCTTGACCTTTTTGCCTGGGCATGCTATACTTAAACCCTAGCAAGGAAAATCTAGCAATATGGAGTGATTTACATTGGATTTCAATGCCTTTGGATTTATAGAGGGAAAACTCAGCGAAGAGCTTTTGCAGCAAGGCTTTGGGCAGCCCCAGCCTCTGGAGGACAGCGCGGGAAAGGCCGTGATGTTCGCCGGGGAGTCGGTGGCGTACAGCCTGCTGTATGACGACAAGGCCGGCCACTTCGAGCTGCGCAGCACGTCCCTGGATGAGGACGGCGTGCCCGGGGACTGGCGGCGCTTGGCGTTGTGGCTCTTTGACCAGCAGGAAGGGGAGCGCTCGGACGCGGAGAGCATCGCCAACGATTTTCTGGAGATCGTGCGAGGCCCCAAGCAGATCAAGCAGGCCCAGCAGAAGCGCAAGCGCGGCAAGGACGAGGACCGCAGTGTCGACCCTGCTTTCTTTGTCAACCGGCTGGTGAATATTTTCCCGGAGCTCAAAGAGGAGATCAACGAGGAGAAAATCCTGTACGGGAAGGTGCGGCCCGTCACCTTTATCAAGGAGAAGGTGCTGGGCAAGTGCGAGAATCTGGCCTCCGCCAAGCCCCAGGGCGAGCAAATGAAAAAGCTTTGCGCCCTGCTGGACGATATGTATAAAAACGGCGACATGGACCTGCGCTCGGTCATTACCTCCGTGCTGCTCAACGGGTTAAGCGACCCGGCCTTTGCCGCCGTGCAGGAGCAGCTGGGCGACGAGCTGAAGAAGAACACCAAGTTCAGCCGCAGGCTTAAGGACAAGGACATCAAACCCGAAAAGAAGAAAAAGCAGAAAAAAGTCGAAGCCCGCCTGGAAAGCCGCTAAGGGAGGGGGCCTATGTGTAAAAATGGGAAGGAGGCCCTTGTCCGACGGCTTCCCCACTTGATATTTGCGCTTATTGTCATACAGCCGCTTTTTGACGTGCTGTCCTTTTTCCTGGGGGAGATGGGCAGCAACACCCTCTCAACGCTGCTGCGGTTTGCGTTTATGGCGGCAGTGGCGCTGCTGGGCTTTCTTGTCAGCGACAAAAAGAAGCTGTATTTGATTTTCTATGCCCTTGCGGCCGCGTTCTGGCTGCTGCACATGGCCAACTGCTTCCGCATCGGCTACCAGTCTGTGGTGCAGGATGCGGCCAACTTCCTGCGCATTGTGAGCTTTTTGGTGTTCACGCTGTCGCTTATCACGTTTTTCCATCAGGGCCAGCAGGTGCGCAAGGCGATCCTCTTGGCGTTCGCGGCGAACTTCGTGCTGTTCTGGCTGTTCACCGTCCTCCCCTGGGCCCTGGGACGCCCCCAGTACACCTACAGCGAGCTCTTTGTGGGCATGATGGGGTGGTTCAGCATCCCCAACGCCCAGAGCACGATTTTGGTGCTCACCGCGCCCTTTGCCATCTACTGGGCTTACTGTACGAAAAAGTACCCGGCGTTTTTGGCCATGATCGTACTGTGCTTTGGCCTCATGTACGCCACGGGTACAAAGCTGACCTTCTATTCGATTTTTATCATTGCCTGCGCGTATATCTTCCTGTTCGTGCTCCAGCTGGGGAAGGCCGGGCTGCGCTACATCCTGCCGTTGGTGGCGGTGGTGGTGCTGGTGTTCGTGTTCTGGCACCAGTCGCCCATGGACCTGCGGGAGAGAATGTCCGCCTATTCCCGCGACCTCAACGACCAGCAGGTAGAAGCCACCTTGGAACAGAACAGCGCGGACAAGGACGCCATTGAAGACGCGCAGAAATCCAAGAAAAAGCAGCCCGAGGCCACCATGGAGGAAATCCACCGGGGCTTGTTCTACGTCTACACCGACAAGGAATCCAACGGCCTGTTCATGCCCTACGGCTACTTCTTCGAGGATATGAACGAGCGCTTCGGCCTTTACCGCGTCATGGAGGCTTACAACTACAGCATCACCTCCAGCACGCTGTCGGACTTCCGGGTGATGAAGTCCCTTTTCTCCCAGCTGGTGTGGGAGGAAAAGGATTTGGCCACCCGCTTTGTGGGCTATGAGTACAGCGAGGTCGTGGTGGGCGACACCATCTACGATTTGGAAAACGACTTCCCCGCCATCTACTATTTCTTTGGCTATATTGGGTTTGCCCTGTATATGCTGGTGTTTGTGTATATCGCGTTCGTGGTGCTGCGGGCTCTTTGGGCCGACATGGCGGGGGCGTTTCAAGCACTGCCCCGTGTGGAGGGCCCCAAGCAGAAATGGTTCGCTTTGGGCGTTTGGCAGGGGCTCAAGCGGTTCCTTACCATTGAGATGGGCGCCGCCGGGATGTCCTTCCTGCTGGCGATTTTGGCCGCGCAGATTTCCGGCTACGTCCTGCGCCGCCCCAATGTGACCATCTATTTTGCGGTCGCCACGGCGTATTTGTTCCATCTTTGCGCCGATTTGCGGCCTGAATTCAAGAAAAAGGGGTGATGCCCATGCAGCTGCGCCTGAAAAACCATCCCTACCGCTACGAGTGCGAAAACCTCTGCCGCCTCTTTTTCCCCTACAGCCCCGTGCAGGTAGTGGACGCCCTCTCCCCCGGCCCGGAGGAGCCCTGGGCCGAAGCCCTGGTAGACGGACGGTTGTACACGGCCCGGGTGTCGGACGGGGAGCGGGTGGTGGAGAAGTCGGAGGAACATCCCGGCTTGGAAGAATACGCCATGACGAACCTCCTCTACTCCGCCTTCACCAAGCTCACCGGCCAGTCCCCGGCCTGGGGGATGCTGACCGGCATCCACCCGGTAAAGCTCTTGCGCCAGTACGTGGACGCCTTGGGGGAAGAGGGAGGCGCGGAGAAGTTCCGCACCCACTGCCATGTGACCGCCCCCCGCACGCGCCTGGCCATGCGGACCCTGCAGGCTCAGCGCCCCACCACCTCCGCCCTGGAGGAAAACGACTGGAGCCTTTACATCTCCATCCCCTTCTGCCCTACCCGGTGCGCTTACTGTTCCTTTATTTCCCAGGACGTGAAGCACGCCAAAAAGCTGATGGAGCCCTATTTCGCCCTGTTGCTGGAGGAGCTGCGCAAAACCGCCCAGGTCACAAAAGCCCTGGGCCTGCGGCTGATTTCCGTCTACGTGGGCGGGGGCACGCCCACCACGTTTTCGACTGAACAGCTTTCCCAGCTGTGCAGCGCCGTGCATGAGCTGTTCGACTTGTCCCACTGCCCCGAATTTACCGTAGAAGCCGGCCGGCCCGACACCATCACCCGGGAAAAGCTTCTGGCCCTAAAAGCCGGCGGCGTGACCCGCATCAGCATAAACCCCCAGACGCTTTCCGACCAGGTGCTGCAGAACATCGGCCGCCTGCACACCGCCCAGGATGTGCTGGACGCCTTTGCCCTGGCCCAAGAGATCGGCTTTGACGACATCAACTGCGACCTCATTGTGGGCCTGCCGGGGGACTCCCTGGAGGGCTTTGAGAAGACCCTGGAGGGTGTGCTGTCCCTGGGAGCCAGCAATGTGACCGTGCACTCCCTGGCCCTGAAGCGCGCGGCGCGCATCGAGGCGGAGGGGGGCGTCACCCTGCACCAAAAGCAGCAGGAGACCGCCGCCATGATGGACTATTCCATCCGCCGCCTAAGCGAGGAGGGCTATCTGCCCTACTACCTCTACCGCCAGACCCGCATGGCCGGGAACCTGGAAAACACCGGCTGGGCCAAGCCCGGCTCCATCTGCCGGTACAACATCTACACCATGGACGAGTGCTGCTCGGTAGTGGCCTGCGGGGCCGGGGGCGTCACCAAGCTGAAGGACCCTTACAGCGACCGGCTCGAGCGCATTTTCAACTTCAAGTACCCAACCGAATACATTTCCCGCCACGGGGAGATACTCCAGCGAAAGGACGGTGTGACCCAGCTTTATGAGCAATTTCGCCAGCGGCTACATTAAATACATCAACCATTTGGAACAGATCAACGACGGCGCGGTCAGCGACCCCGCCAACATGGTCGACGAGGTGGAGGGCGCTTACCGGGAGAGCCTGCGCAACGTGGCCCGCAACATTTCCGAGCGCAAAAAGCGCGCCCGAATCGTCATGCTTTCCGGCCCCAGCAGCAGCGGCAAAACGACCACGGCCCATCTGCTGCGGGACTACCTGGAGGGCTTCGGCATCAAGGCCACCATCATCTCCCTGGACGACTTCTACCTGGGCCGCGACCGCACCCCCCGCCTGCCGGACGGGTCTTACGACTTCGAGACGGTGGAGGCCCTGGACGCGGAAAAGATCATCGGCTGCCTGTCCGATGTCATTGCCACCGGGAAGTTTTCCGTGCCCCACTACAGCTTTGCCCTGGGCCGGCCCGACGGGGAGGACGCCCACTATGAGATCGCCCCAGACGACATGGTAATCGTGGAGGGCATCCACGGTTTGAACCCCCTGTTTACCCGGGGCCTGCCGGAAAACTCGTACATCAAGCTGTACGTCAGCGTCAAGCAGCAGATCAAGGACGCCAACGGCGAAGTGCTGTCGCCCATGAACCTGCGGCTGATCCGGCGCATTGTGCGGGACATCAAGTTCCGGAACAGCTCCGCCGAGCGTACCCTTTCCATGTGGCCCCAGGTCATTGAGGGCGAGAACCGCTACATCCGCCCCTACCGCATCTGGGCCGACTACACGGTCAACTCCATCCACATTTACGAGCCCTGCGTTCTGCGCACGGTGGCCATCCCCCTGCTACGGGCCATCGAGATCGACAGCCTTTACTACAAGAAGGCCCGGGATTTGGAGTCCCGCCTGATGCGCTTTGAGCCCGTAGATTCCGCCCTGGTGCCGGACGGCTCCATGCTCCGGGAGTTCTTAGGCCCCCGGTGAGACAACACGCCAATCCACAAACACAAAAGCCCGCAAACCCTGTTTAGACAAGGCTTGCGGGCTTTGCTTTATTTCAGCAGGGCGACCAAACGCTTTGCAGCTTCCTCCGTGTCCTCGGGGCTCCCAAAGGTGGAGAATCGGAAGTAGCCCTTTCCGCAGGCCCCGAACCCTTCGCCGGGGGTGCCGACCACTTGTATCTCGTTCAAAAGGTGATCGAAAAACTGCCAGCTGTCCATGCCGCCAGGGCATTTCAGCCAGATATAGGGGGCGTTTTTGCCACCGCAGTACCAGATGCCCAGCTCCTCCATGGCGCGCATGAGGATCTTGGCGTTGTTTTTGTACACCTGCAAGTTCGCCATGACCTGACGCTGGCCCTCCTTCGTAAAGACCGCCGCGCCGCCTTTTTGCAAGATGTACGACACGCCGTTGGTCTTGGTGGTGCGGTTGCGTACCCACATGGCATACAGGCTCATCCCGCCGCACTCCAGGGTTTTGGGCAGGATGGTGTAGCCCAGGCGCGTCCCCGTAAAGCCAGCCGTCTTGCTCAGCGAGCAGATTTCAATAGCGCAGGTACGGGCCCCTTCCAGCTCGAAGATGCTGTGAGGCAGGCCGGGCTCCTCAATGAAGGCTTCGTAGGCGGCGTCAAAGAGAATGACGGCGCCCTTGTGGTTGGCGAAGTCCACCCAAGCCTGCAACTGTTCGCGGCTGAACACCGCACCCGTGGGGTTGTTGGGCGAACAGATATAGAAAATGTCCGCGTCCAGGCTGTTGTCGGGCGCTGGGAGGAACCCGTTTTCTTTGCCTGCCGCCAGATGCACGATCCGGCGGCCTGCCATGACGTTGGCGTCCACATAGGCCGGGTAGGCGGGTTCCATGACCAGGGCGGCAGCGTCCCGGCTGAACAGGTCGAGGATGTCGCCCAGCTCGTCGCTGGCCCCGCTGGAGACAAAGACCTCGTCGGCGTCCAGCTCCACGCCGCGCCGGGCGTAGTGAGCGGCAATGGCCTCCCGCAGGAAGGGCGCGCCGCATTCGGGCATATAGCCGTGGAAGCGTTCCTTGACCGCCTGGTCGTCCACCGCTTCGTGCAGGGCTTTTATAACGGTGTCGCACAAGGGCAGCGAAACGTCGCCGATGCCCATGCGGTACAGCTTCGCGCCGGGATGGGCGTCCAAATACGCCTGCACCTTCTGGCCGATATTATAAAACAAATAAGATTCTTGCAAATCTCCATAATGTACGTTTGGATTCAGCATAATTCCGTTTCCCCCTCGTAGACCGTTTCCGCCGGGCCGGTCATGGTCACGGCGTTGTTTTCGTCGATTTCAATAACAAGCGTGCCCCCGTCCAGCTCCACGGAAACCGGCACGCCCCGGGCGCAGAAGCCCTTCCCTACCGCCGCGGCCACGCTGGCACAAGTACCCGTGCCGCAGGCCATTGTAACACCGCTGCCACGCTCCCAGACGCGCATGCGCAAATGGTTTTCGCCCAGCACCTGGACAAACTCCACGTTGACCCCGCCGGGGAAGGCCGGGTGGCGCTCGATCTTGGGGCCCAGCGTGGTTAGGGGAGCCTGCTCCATGTCCTCCACAAAAAGCACAGCATGGGGGTTGCCCACCGACACGGGCGTGCAAACGGCCTCTTCGCCGTCTACAGAAAGCCTCATCTCCTCCCCTACCTCGGCTTTGCCCATGTCCACCGTGGCGCGGACAGCCTTGCCGCCTTCCACCTGCAAAGTCAGCGTGCGGATGCCGGAAAGCGTCTCGATGGTCAGATGGGTTTTGTCCGTGTACCCCTTGTCAAACAAGTACTTGCCCACGCAGCGGATGCCGTTGCCGCACATCTTGGCCTCGCTGCCGTCGGCGTTGAAGATGCGCATTTTGAAATCGGCCACCTCTGAGGGGGATATCCAGATCATACCGTCCGAACCCGCACCAAAGTGGCGGTCAGAGAGCCGGACAGAGAGGGCTTCGGGGTTTTGAGGCTCGCCGTATACATAAAGGTAGTCGTTGCCTAAACCGTGCATTTTGGTAAAGCGCAGCATTTTTCATGCCTCCTTTTGGCTTCTCTTTATGGCCGCTCCCACAAAGCCCGTGAACAGCGGATGGGCATTGTTGGGCCGGCTTTTGAACTCGGGGTGGTACTGCACGCCCACGTAGAAATCGCGGTCCGAAAGCTCCACCGCCTCCACCAGCGTGCCGTCCGGGGACAGGCCGCTGAGCGTCAGGCCCTTCTCCTCCAGCGGGGCGCGGTAGTCGTTGTTGAACTCATAGCGGTGCCGGTGGCGCTCGGAGACGGACGGCTTGCCGTAGCATCGGGCCATGGTGGTGCCGGGCTTGATCTCGCAGGGGTACGCTCCCAAACGCAGGGTGCCGCCCTTGTCGATTTCCTGGCTCTGACCGGGCATGAAGTCGATGACCTTATGGGGGCAGGCGCTGTCAAATTCGCCGGAGTTTGCATCCGCGAACCCAGCCGCGTTCCGGGCGAACTCCATCACCGCCACCTGCATACCCAAGCATATGCCGAAGTAAGGCACATCTTTCTCCCGGGCATAGCGCGCCGCCTGAACCATCCCCTCAATGCCCCGGCTGCCAAACCCGCCCGGCACCAGGATGCCGTCCAGGCCGCCCAGAATTCCCTCTGCCGTCTCATGGGTAATGCTTTCCGAATCAATCCATTGCAGGCCAATACGGGCCCCTAGCGCAAAGCCGCTGTGCCGCAGGGCCTCGGCCACGGAGAGATAGGCGTCGTGCAGCTGCACGTACTTGCCCACAATGCCAATCGTTACCTCCTTGTCCGCCGACCCGCTCATCTGCACCATTTTTTCCCACTCGGCCAAATCGGGGGCCGGGGCCTGCAGGGACAGCTCCCGGCAGACTACCCCGGAAAACCCGGAGCGCTCCAGCATCAGCGGGGCCTCGTACAGGTTGGGGATGGTGCGGTTTTCAATGACGCAGTCGGGCTTGACGTTGCAGAAAAGCGAAATCTTCTGGAAAATGGACGGCTCCAAGGGCTCGTCGCACCGCAGCACGATAATGTCCGGGTTGATGCCCATGCCCTGCAGCTCCTTCACCGAGTGCTGGGTAGGCTTCGATTTGTGCTCATCCGACCCCCGCAGAAACGGCACCAGCGTCACGTGGATGAACAGGCTGTTTTCCCGGCCCACTTCCAGGGAGATTTGCCGCACGGCCTCCAAAAACGGCTGGGATTCGATGTCGCCAATGGTGCCGCCGATTTCCGTAATGACCACGTCGGCCCCGGCCTTCTGGCCTACGCTGTAGACAAAGCTCTTGATCTCGTTGGTAATGTGCGGGATTACCTGCACGGTGGAACCCAAATATTCGCCCCGGCGCTCCTTGTTGAGCACGTTCCAGTAGACCTTGCCGGTGGTCAGGTTGGAGAACTTGTTCAAATCCTCGTCAATAAAGCGTTCATAGTGGCCCAAATCCAAGTCGGCCTCCGCGCCGTCCTCGGTGACGTACACCTCGCCGTGCTGGTAGGGGCTCATGGTGCCGGGGTCCACGTTGATATAAGGGTCCAGCTTCTGCGCTGCAACTTTCAAGCCCCTGGCCTTCAAAAGCCTCCCCAAAGATGCCGCCGTGATGCCCTTCCCCAACCCCGACACCACGCCGCCTGTGACGAAAATATACTTGCTTTTACCTGCGTTTTCCATGCAAATTCCCCTTCCCCTGCCGACTGCTCTACAAAAAAAGCAAAAGGCACCCTTCCATCGGAATGACGCCTTTGCCTTCACTGTATTGCATTATAAAGCTTTTTGGGGGATTTGTCAATGGGATTTTGCAAGTTTTACATCTCTAACTTTCAAATCCAATTCAAAAAAT
>CANTDZ010000049.1 GCA_947652665.1 uncultured Clostridia bacterium | reverse complement strand
CGGGACGCGCTTCTGCTGGGCCAACACATGGGTCGAAAACCCTAGATGCTTTTTTGCAAACTCTTTTAGTGATACGCCCTCCCACTCGGAAGGCACGGTATAGCACAGCCGGCGCATCAATTCTCCCGGCTGGCTAACGACTCAGCAAAATTCCGCAAAAAGCTCTTATCTCCAGGGAAAGCCTCCAAAGCAAGAACCGCTTCCTCCGTATACTTGTCCACAAGGCGCTTGGCTTCCTCCACCCCCAGCAGCGAAACATAATTCTGCTTGCTGCGAATGGCGTCCATGCCGGTCTCCTTTCCCAATTTCTCCGCGTTTCCCTCCACATCCAGGATGTCATCCCGTAACTGGAAAGCCATGCCAAGGCCATGCGCATACTTCGCAGCTGCCTGGAGTTGAGCCTCCCCTGCCCCAGCGGCCATGCATCCCATACCGCACGCAGCGTGAATCAAAGCCACCGTTTTGCCTTTATCCATCGCTTGCAACAGTTCTACCGTCATCGGCTTGTCCTCTGACTGGAGGTCAATGCATTGGCCTCCCACCATGCCTTGCGCCCCGGCACATTGGGCAAGCAGTTTTACGGCTTTCCGAGCTTTCGCGGGCTCCCCTTCAAAAGAAAGAGCCGTTTCAAACGCCAACGTCAAAAGGCCGTCGCCAGCAAGAAGCGCCATAGCTTCGCCGTAGACCCGATGGTTTGTAGGCTTGCCGCGGCGCATGGCGTCGTCGTCCATGCAGGGCAGGTCGTCATGGATGAGTGAATAGGTGTGCACCATCTCTACCGCGCAGGCAAAAGGCAGGGCGGATGTTGGGTCGCCCCCGCACAACTCACAAAAAGCCATGGCCAGTACAGGCCGAACCCGTTTTCCCCCACAGAGCAAGCTGTACCGCATGGCTTCTATGACCAAGCCCGCTGGGTCCTCGGAAAGCGGGGCCGGCAGGAACTTCTCCCATGCCCCTTCGATTTGCTCACGATAAAGCGCCGCTTTGTCAGCCATCGGATTCTTCCCCCAATTTCGCAAACTGTGTTACCTTTTGTTCGGCCTTGTCCAGCGCCTCGTAGCACTGGGAGGACAGCTTCGCGCCTTCCTCAAACAGCTTCATGGCGCTCTCTAGGGGCTCGTCGCCGCTCTCGAGCTTGGCTACAATTTCTTGCAGCCGTGCCATAGCTTCTTCAAATTTCAATTTAGCTTTTGCCGCCACCTTGCAACGCTCCCTTCCCTGTTATCCCTTAGGATTCCCACTTTCTGGGTTCTTAATCACTTCTAAAATTTCCGCTAAGGCGCTCCCACTTGCTGCGCGTATGGTTACTACTTCGCCAGGAGACAGCATCTCCGCATCCTCCACGGCAGAGCCCTTGCCGTCATACACCACGGCATACCCGCGGGACAAGACCCGCAAAGGGCTCAAGCTGTCCAGCTTGCCTGCCAGCACGGAAAGCGCTCCCCGATTTTTTTCTAAATGTGCTTGTTCGCACCGAACCAGCCTTTCGGCCAATTCCTGCAGCCGGCCCCGGCAAGCCTGTATATAAGCAGCCGGGTTATGAAGGGGCGAATCCTGCACCAGGATATCTACGCTTTGCCGCAGGTACTCCACCAGGTTTTTGGACTCCTCCCAAAAGTAACGGTGGAAAGACTCCAAACGCTCCTGCTCCTCCAAAAAATCCGGCGTGCACAGTTCGGCCGCCGCACTGGGGGTAGGCGCGCGCAAATCCGCCACGAAGTCGCAGATCGTAAAATCCGTTTCATGCCCTACTGCTGAGACTATGGGAATGGCAGAACCATAAACCGTCCGGGCCAGCGCTTCATCGTTAAAAGCCCATAAATCCTCTAAGGAACCGCCGCCTCGGCCAATGATGATCACGTCACAAGCCGATGCGCGGTTTAACGCTTGTACGGCTTCTGCCAGTTGAGCCGGAGCCCCTTCGCCTTGCACCAGCACCGGGCAAAAGATGATTTCCGCTATAGGCCACCGCCGGGAGGTTATCTGTAAAATATCCCGCACCGCCGCACCGCTGGGCGACGTAATGACCCCAATTCTCTCTGGGTACGGCGGCAAAGGCCGTTTGTGTTCCCGGTCAAAAAGACCCTCCTCTGCCAAACGGGCTTTTAGCTGCTCATAGGCAAGGCTCAACGCCCCCACGCCGTCCGGCTGCATATCCTCCGCATAAAGCTGGTATTGCCCACTGGGCTCGTATACGGATATCCGCCCCCGGATAATAACCTTCATGCCATTTTGCGGCCGGAAGCGCAGCCGCCGCGCGGAACCCGCAAACATCACCGCTTTGATGACGGACCGCTCATCCTTCAACGAAAAATACAGGTGCCCGGATTTGTAATGATCCGTGAAATTCGATATTTCGCCCCCGATTAGAATGTCGCTAAGCCGTCCGTCACCCTCTATCAAAGACTTGAGAAAGAAATTCACTTGTGAGACCGTAAGCACCGAACCGCTCATAAACCAAACCTCTTTTTCTGGGCCAATATGGCCACTCCCGCCCCATTGTCCGAGGAAAACTCCGGTGCGGCAAACCATGCCCCATACTTCTTCCCCAGCTTTTCCCGCAATATACTGTTAGAGCACACGCCCCCTGCAAACAGCACCGGCAGCGGTCCATGAACCGCCAGAAGCGTTTCACACATTTTATCCAATGTCACGCCAATCGCCTCTATGCACGTCCGGGCGATTTCTGCGGGTTCGCGGCCTTCTTTCAGCATGGAAGCGCATTTATTCTCGATCCCCGATAGCGAACAATCGGCCCCCTTCATAGCTGGGCGCACTGAGACCTTGCCTACCCATTCAAGGGCCAGCTTTTCCAGCGCAGGGCCGCAGGGGAACCCCATCCCCAGCATGACCCCTACCCGGTCTACGGCCTGCCCCGCTTTCAAATCAAGGGACTGGGCCACAAGGACAGCATCCGGCATTCCGTCTTGATCCGGGCGCACCAGCAGGGCCTCCGTGGTGCCGCCGGAAACGTGGAAAGCAAGAAAAGGCTTGTCCAAAAGAGCCAGCTTCCCTGCCGAATAGAGTGCCGCCGCCAAATGCCCCTGCTGATGGGAAAAATATTCTACCGGCACACCCCACGCTTTGCCCAAGGATTCTGCAAACCCTTTCCCGACCAAAAAACAGGGCATATACGACCCCTCGGCACTGCGGGGCGCTATAGAAACCCCGACCGCGTCCATAGGGCTGTAAGCTTCCAAAACCGGCCCCAGCACCTGCGGAAGCTGCCGCACATGATGAAAGACCGCATCGCTCTGCCGCAAGCCTTTTTCCCCGGGCTTCACGGGTAGCAGCATACGGCGGTTCTCCAAGATCGTCCCTTGATAGACCGCGGCAGAAGTCGTATAGTTGCTGGTATCGATCCCTAAACAACGCATGGCTTTCATTCTTCTGCCCTGTGCTTGCGCGCCACCGAAGCCAGCACGCCGTTGATATAGGGAGCGTCATCCTTGCCGCCATAGGTCTTGGCAAGCTCCACCGCCTCATTAATGGACACGCTGGCCGGTATCCCCGACTGGAACAGCATCTCATATACCGAGAGCCGCAGCAGGGAAAGCGACACTTTGGAGAGCCGGCGCAGGTTCCAGCCGCGTATATTCTCGCTTATCACCTGATCGATCTTTTCGGCCTGTTCCTCCACCCCCAAAGCGATCTCCTCGGCAAAGGGGTCGGGGATGAGATCCCTGGCCTCGGTGGCCGCATGGAGGATGTCATTCATTTTCTCCCCGCCCACCGCTTGTTCGAACAGCAGGCAAAACGCCTGCTCCCTTGCTTCCCGTCTTGTCATATGCTCCGCGCATCCCTTTCTCTTTCAATTTTCCTCATCTTTTAACCCATCTGATCTTACAAACATTTTATCACAGAAGCACAAAGACTGCAAGGAAATCTTATCCAAAAACCTTCACAGAAATAATCGAAAATACCAGCGCAGCCGCATCCCCCAGCAGGCCGGCGGGTATGGAGTAGGAGAGCTTTTTGCACCCACAGGCGCCAAAATAGACGGTAATGGCATAAAATGTGGTTTCCGTGGAGGAAGCTAGGACGGAAGCAATCTTGCCGGTTTCGCTGTCTGGGCCAAACTGCTGGAGCAGCGTGAGCGTGTAAGCTGAGGAGCCGCTCCCCGACACAGGCCGCAGCAGGGCCAGCGGCAGCAGTTCTGGGTCGATGCCGACCGTCTGGGCGAAAGGCAGGGCCAGCTCGCACACCATGTCCAGCAGCCCGGAGGCCCGTACCATTGTCACGGCTAGGATCAGCCCAATGAGAGTGGGCATTAGGTGAATTGTAGAAGTCACCCCTTCTTTAGCCCCCTGGACAAAGGCGTCGAAGACGTCTACGTTTTTAAAAAAACCAAACAGAAGAATCCCACCCAGAATCACTGGCAAGGCCGCCGCGCCTAGCTGTTCCATGAACGCACCTCCTTTATTTTGCAGAAAAGCACGGCGGTCACCAAAGCTGCCAAGGAAGTCAGCCAGATTTCCGGCAAAATGTCAAACGGCTGCGCACTTCCGCAGGCGCTGCGCATAGCCGCCATATTTACAGGCAAAAGCTGCAGCGAGGCCGTATTCATTACCACAAATAGCACCATGCCTTTAGTAGGTGCTTCCTGGTGCGGATTCTTTGCCTGCATAGCCTTCATAGCCGCTATGCCCAGCGGCGTGGCGGCATTGCCGAGGCCCAAGAAATTTGCGGAAATATTCATGCATATCTCCCCTTTGATTTCCGCATCTGCCCGATATTCTGGAAAGAGCCTGTCAATTACAGGTGAGAAGGCATCGGACAGCAACGCTGTCAGCCCACTTTTTTCCGCAATCTTCAAAAAGCCCAACCACGCACACATACTGCCCAACAGGGAGATAGAAAGCTCTACCGCCCCTTGGGCTCCATCCATCACAGCGGTGGAGAGCTCCCCCAGACTGCCGGTACACAGGGCGCAGATCACACTGGCTATAATCATGCCAAACCAAATATAATTGATCATAAATACCCTCCTTTTTTTCCTGTGGGCTTGACTTTGCCGCCAAAAAAGTTTATCGTATGAAGTGTGAAACTTATTTCTCTAATCAAGAAAGGAAATCGTGTATGTTTGGTGAAAAAATTCTGGAATACTGGGACGACATCCTCCGCGACCTGGCAACGGTCGTGGCTATCCCCTCTGTGGCAAAGCCTACGGAGGGTCCCCATCCTTTTGGCGACGACTGTGCCCGCGTGCTGGACACGGTGGTCGAAATGGCGGAGGGCTACGGCCTGAAAGCTAAAAACGTTGACTACTATGCCGCTCACGCCGAGTATGGCGAAGGGGAAGGCAATGCCATCGTCATGTCCCACATGGACGTAGTACCCGCTGGTGAAGGCTGGGATTCCGACCCCTACACAATGATCATCAAGGACGGCATGGCCATTGGCCGCGGCGTGGCCGACAATAAGGGTGCCGGCATCATTGCTCTGCACTGCCTGCGCGCCTTGAAGGACGCTGGTGTCAAGGGCAACCGCAAGCTGCGCGTGATCTTCGGCTCGGCTGAGGAAATCGGTATGGACGATATGCCCTACTATTTCTCCAAGGAACAGCATCCTGACATGGGCTTTACCCCGGACGCCAGCTATGGCATCTGCCACTGCGAAAAGGGCGGCATCAACTTTACAGTCACAGGGAAGAACGACTCCCCTGTTAAGAGCTTTGCCGCCGGCACCGTTGTGAACGCCGTGCCTTCCAAGGCTGTGTGCGAAGTCGCCTGCACCGCCGAGGAATACGACAAGCTCTGCAAAGCCGCCGAGGCCGCTGAGACAGAGTTCACCGTCACCCGCACG
Organism: uncultured Clostridia bacterium; assembly: GCA_947652665.1. Classification (GTDB taxonomy): domain Bacteria; phylum Bacillota; class Clostridia; order Oscillospirales; family Acutalibacteraceae; genus Acutalibacter. The sequence goes on along the minus strand of CANTDZ010000049.1, from coordinate 11,683 downwards.
GAAGACGGTGCTTCCATTCTGTCCATCGGTCAGGCCGCCCACGCGTCTACCCCTTGGAACGGCGTGAATGCCGCTTCCCACCTGGTGAAGCTGCTGGCCGAAACCTTCGGCTTGGACAAGGTGGGTACCTTCTTCCGCTTTGCCTATGAGAAGATCGGCCTGCACCACGATGGTGAGCCCTTGAATGTAAAGCTCAGCGACGAGCCCAGCGGCCCCCTTACCTTCAACCTGGGCCTCTTGAGCGCCGACGCGGACAATTGCAGCCTGACGGTCGACATCCGTTATCCGGCCACCCTCAGCGGCGAGGAAATCTCCGCCACCATCGAGAAAGGCGTGCAGGAGTATGACGGCCTCACCTACACCCTGCTGTCCAATTCCGTCCCGCTGTACCTGCCCAAAGAAAGCCAGCTGGTGACCCTCCTTTCCGGCGCTTACAAAGATGTGACCGGCGAGGAGTGCGAAATCTTCTCCATGGGCGGCGGCACTTACGCCCGGCAGATGTTCGGCAAGGGCGTAGCTTTTGGCCCCGGCTTCAAGACGGACCCGGACAGCCACGCTCACGATGTCAACGAGTGTGTGAAGCTGGACAGCCTGAAGCTCCACGCCCAAATCTGCCTGGAGGCCATGTACCGTATGCTCACGGCGGAATAAGCCTATGGCAGAATATAAAACACTTTCCCCAGAAGATATCTTTTCGAACCCGGAAATCCGCTGCTACATCGAGAGCGGCAATGCCTGCGTAGGGGCCATCGGCTTTACCGAGCACGGCCTGGCTCATGCCAAGCGCAGCAGCAACTATGCCCGGAACATCCTGCAGGCGCTTGGCTACCCGGAACGTACCTGCGAACTGGCCGCCATTGCCGGGTATATGCACGACATCGGCAACACGGTCAACCGGGCCGACCATGCCCACAGCGGCGCTTTGATGGCCTTCACGCTCCTGAACAAGCTGCAGATGCCCCCAGAGGAAATCGCCATGGTGTGCTCGGCTATTGGCCACCACGACGAGAAAACGGCTTACCCGGTCTCCCCTCTTGCGGCGGCACTGATTTTGTCCGATAAAAGCGACGTGCGCCGCACCCGCGTCCGCAAAGACGCCGTGCTGGCCGCCGACATCCACGACCGCGTAAACTACGCTGTGGAGGAGATGAAGCTGGAGATCGACCCCGGTGAGAAGGTCTGTACATTTAATATTGTAATCGACACGCAAATATGCCCCGTCATGGAATACTTTGAGATTTTCCTGGAACGCATGGTGCTCTGCCGCAAATCCGCGCAGACCCTGGGGCTCCACTTTGAGCTTATCATCAACAATACCCGCCTGCTGTGATCTTTTGGCAAAACGAAAGCCCCTTGGCGCGACTTTGGCGTCAAAGGGCTTTTTGTTTTGGGTTTTACAGGCAGGAACGGAAGGGGATGTTCTGGGGCGCTTCGAAGCAGTCCTCGAATCCGCGGCGGTGGTGATAGGCGCGCTTGTCCTTGTCGGTGGGATAGACGTACTTGCCGCCTACCTCCCAGAAGAAGGGGTGGAACTGATAGTCCAAGCGGTCTTTCTTCATATCGTACAGCACGCGGATTTCGTTGATGTCCGCCATGAAGTTTGTCCATACATCATAGTGGATGGGAATGACCACCTTGCATCGCAGGGCTTCGGCCATGCGGAGGATGTCGCAGGAGGTCATCTTGTCGGCCATGCCTACGGGGTTCTCGCCGTAGGAGCCAAAGGCTACGTCCACTTCATGATCCTTGCCATGCTTGGCAAAATAGATGGAATAGTGGGAGTCACCGCTGTGATAGATATTGCCGCCCGGGGTCTTGAGCAGGTAGTTTACGGCCTTGTCATCCATATCGGTGGGGCACACGCCAGTGAGTTCCTCGCGGTTCTCTGTGGTGTCGTCCGTGGTGACCAAGCAGGTGCGGTCGAAGGAATCCAGCACCACGATCTCCATATCCTTGATCTTAATGGTATCGCCCGGCTTTACCGTAATGCAGCGCTCGGCAGGCACACCCCACTTCTGCCACAGGGCCACAGACTTCTTCGGCCCAATGAACGGCACTGGGATTTCCTTCCCATTTTCATCAACGGTGGTCATGCCGCTTTGCATAACGTGAGCGGCAAATTCGGCGCTCATGTGGTCTTGATGGTAGTGGGTAGCCAGCACGGCGTCTACTTGCTTTACGGCAAAGGGGTCCAGCACGAAGGGCACTGCGCGCAGATTCGGCTGCATGGCCCGTGCACCGCACATATTCGCCATCTGGTGGCCAGGTGCCATTTTGCCATTGCCGTGGGTACGCTTGCCGTTGCCGCACCAAAGGTCAACCGTGACATTGGCCCCGCCTGGGGTCTTGAACCAAATGCCCGTACAGCCCAGCCACCACATAGCAACCGTGCCGGGCTCCACCTGGGTCTCCTCGATCTCCTCGTTGAGCCATGTCCCCCACTCCGGGAACGTGCTCATGATCCAGCTTTCCCTGCTGATTTCATCGATCTTGCTCATCTTCCATCAACCTTTCTTTATTAAGAATTTCCTTGTCCATAATAAGCGTTGGCCCCGTGCTTGCGGTAATAATGCTTGTCCTGCATGGCCTGGGGAGCTGGCTGGATCTGCGGGTTCAGTGTCTCCGCCCGGGCGGCCATCTTGGCGACTTCCTCCAACACCACCGCGTTATGCACAGCCTCCGCACCGTCCTTGCCCCAGGTGAAGGGGCCATGGTTCTTGCACAGAACGGCAGGCATAGCTTCATAATCCTTTCCCGCAAAATATTCGACGATGGAGAGCCCCGTGTTTTTCTCGTAGGCTTCCTCGATTTCCTCCTTGGTCAGGTTGCGCACGCAGGGGATTTCCCCATACATATAATCGGCGTGAGTAGTGCCGTAGCAAGGTATCCCCCTCCCAGCCTGGGCCCAGCTTGTCGCCCAGCTGGAGTGCGTGTGTACGATACCCCCGATTTTCGGGAAAGCCTTGTACAACTCAATGTGAGTAGCCGTGTCAGAGGAAGGGTTATACCGCCCCTCGACCTTATTCCCCTCCAAGTCCATCAGTACCATGTCTTCCGGGCAGAGCTTGTCATAGTCCACCCCACTGGGCTTGATAGCAAAATAGCCGGTTTCCCGGTCCATCTCGCTCACATTTCCCCAGGTAAAGGTGACCAGCCCATATTTTGGCAGCAGCATATTGGCCCGGTAGACCCGTTCTTTCAATTCTTCCAGCATAATTCCACCCTTTCTTCCACTAAAAATTATAATACATGGCGACCTCATCCGTTTCCCGATTGCATGCCAACAAAATGTCCTTCCCGCCGACCTGGCACCCGTAAGCGTTGGCGGGGCCCCGATCCTCGTCGAGAGTCTTGAAACGATAGGCGCCGTCCTCATACGTAAAGGCCAGAAGCCGCCTGGCGCCTTGGCGGTGGCCGATCACAGCTGTGGGCCTGCCCATAAGGGAGCCGCTCCATATGGCATGAAGGAACTTCAGTTTTTCCGGGTACTCGTAGACGGCCTGCCAGGTTTCCTTTTCCTGCTTGTAGATGCGCAGAGTGTCCCCATGGAAGGGAGACATAACGATCAGTTCCTTTTTGCCATCGCCGTCCAGGTCAATCATCGTGGCATCACTGGCCGGGGTATCTAAAAGCTGCTCCTCAACCCAATCCCCGCCAGGGGCCTTCGGAGGATAGAACCGGAACACGCCATTTTCCCCACAGACTAACGCGGAAGGTTCGCCGTTTTCCATCACCCGGTAGTAGCCGTGGTTTTTCAGCACGCCTTCCTTGATGGGCTGCAGTGGCAGCTGGTTCCCCTCATCATACGGCGAAAGGTCCTCCGGCAGTTCCGCCGCGTATACCTTGCCGGGATGGCTCCAGTCATCTTTGTGCTCGTGGCCGGATTTCAGAGTGCAGGCAATCAGATACCGCCTGCCGCCCTTCTCTAAAATGTCAAAGCGGTGCACAAAGGGCAGGTCGGCGATGGTGCGTACAGACCACTCATTCCCCTTTGGTGCCGCCAAAACAATACGCGCTTTTGCCGAATCGTTGGGCGAATAAAACTCGTGCGTTGCCAAGAACTGCCCGTCCGTGCCAGGAACCTGCACCATCGTCATCACGCCGCCGGGGCCCTCCCACACAGTCGAGACCTCGCTGCCCTGCGCATCGAACAGGATGCAGCGGTCATGTTTTTCCGCGGCGACCAGAAAATGCGGCTCCCCCTTATACTGCAGAGGCGCTACCGAGTAGCATTTTTCCAGCTTTGCCAGTACCTTTTTCTCCATCTGCTTACTCCCTTTCCTTACAGAACCATACCGGCCTGTTTCATCTTATTGGTCACGTATTTCCTCGCCCGTTCGATCCTTTCGGCTGCTTCCTCCACAGACTGGCCGTGGGTATTGTCCGCCCACATTTCCAGCAGGAACATCCCCTGATAATCGAGCTCATGCAGGGCCTTGAAGATCCCCTCGAAATCCACTGTGCCTTCGCCGAACTCCAAATCCCGGAAGACTCCAGGCTTTGTTTCCTTTACATGAATCGCCACAATTTCCCCCATGCCAAGAGCCAGCTCTTGGGGGACGTTGTCCGCAAAATTACTCAAGTTGCCGATATCCGGATAGACCTTAAAATACGGCGAAGGTATTTTTTTCAAGTACTCCATAGCCCGGCTGATGGTGCCCATATAAGGCGTGTCCATGATCTCCATGGCCAGTACCACCCCGGCCCGGGCCGCCATTTTGACAGCTTCCTTCATGCCGGCTACAAACAGGGCGTCGGTCTCCTCGTCGGCGGGTTCATAGTACACGTCGTAGGCGGCGAGCTGGATACACCGAACCCCCAGCTTGACCGCCAGGACAATGGCCTTCTCCATGATTTCCATAGCCCGCTGACGGGTCTCGGGATTCTTACTGCCAAAGGGATACTTCCGATGGCCGCTCAGGCACATGGTGGGGAACACCATCCCTTCCCGGCGCATCAAGGACCGTAGATTTTCAATCTCCTCATCTGACCAGTCCAGCCTCGCCAGCCGTTCGTCCGATTCGTCCACCGAAATCTCCATGTAGTCGAACCCAGCCAGCTTGGCCGCCTTGAACTTCTCCTCCCAGCTAAAGGCATTCGGCAAGGCTTTCTCGTATATGCCGATTGGGTTCTTCCGTATGCTGTACATATGCACCACTCCTTTTTATCTCCATAGTTTTTGGTAGGCTTTGTCCATTTTCTTACCTAGCGCCTGGTATGCCGCCACGTTTTCTGCTTTTGGCTCGTATACACGTACTGCGTCGTGCTGGCTGACAGCTTCATAAGCTTCCCCCACACTTTTGTACACGCCCAAAGACTGCGCCGCTACCATCAGAGCCCCCCGGGCCGTAGCGTCCGCTTTGCCTCGACGAAGCACCCGCAGACCGTATACGTCGCTCTGCATCTGGTTGAAGGGCTCGCTATTGGTCAAACCGCCATTTATGTATATGTCCCCCAGTGGCACATAGGTGCCCATTACCTGTACCCCCCGGCCCAACTCCAAGCTGATGCCTTCCAACAGGGCCCGCAGCATATCTTGGCGCTGGGTATGCAGGGTCACGTTGTGGAAAGTAGCAGTGGCCGCTGTATTCCAGTCCGGGGTCGAACGCCCCTGAAAATACGGCAAACACATACAGCCATTTGCCCCCACTGGGGAGTGGGCTACTTCTTTATCCAGCTGCGCAGGGGTGTAATCCGGACCATAAAACTCCCGCTGGAACCAATCAAAAGCCGAACAGCAGGTAAGCACGCTGGACTCCAAAATATACTGCCCCTTTATGGCAGAACAGTTGCACAGAACATCCTGCCCCAGGTTTTGTGGTATCGCTTCTGCCCCGGCGATCAGATATCCGCCTGTCCCTGCCGTAACGGAGAGGGTCCCGGCCTTCACGACCCCTTGGCCCACAGCCCCGCATTGCTGGTCTCCCCCGGCTGTAATGACGGGAAGCCCTTCGGGGCAGCCCGTAAGCGCCGCAACCCGCCTGGTCAACCTGCCGCACACAGAGCCCGGCTCTACCAGCAGGCACAGCTTTTCTTCTTCCACGCCGAACAGTTCCAACAGCTCTGCGTCCCATTGGCGGGTGCGAAGGTTCATTAGCAAAGAACGGCTTCCATAAGTATGGTCTGTTGCCAGCTGTCCGGTGAGCAGATATAGAAGGTAGTCCGGCACCACCAAAAATTTGTAGGTCTTTTCGTATATATCCGGCCGCTCCTGCCGCACCCAGGCCATTTTTGAGCCGGAAAACACCGGGTTTACCCGGGAGCCGCACCGCTCGAAGACCCAGCCGTTTTCCGATTCCCGTTCCCGGCACAGGCCCATCACGCGCTTATCCTGCCACATGATGGCATTGCATAGAGGGCGCATTTCCCGGTCGACGGGAATTACGGAGGACCGCTGGGAAGTCAGCGCGATGCCCGCAAGCGGAAATCCAGCCCCGGCGGCCGCCGACAGGATCGCATATAAGGCCGACTCCCAATCCTCTGGCGGCTGTTCGACCCAGCCATCTTCCAAATAAAGCGGACGGTAAGCGGCCTGCTTGCAGAAAAGCTTCTGCCCGTCATGCGTGAAAATGACGCCGCGCATACTGGACGTCCCTACATCGATCACCAAAATATTCACGTATCGCCCTCCCTTTAGAACGCTTTAAGATTATTTTAGCATACCCCTCATTTGATTGCAAGATCCCCCTGGCAAGCACTGTGCCAGGGGGATCTAAAAACTTTTATTCCTCGCTGAATAATGCGGTAGACAAATAGCGGTCGCCCGTGTCCGGCAGCAGGACGGCCAGCACCTTACCCGCATACTCCGGCTGGGCCGCCAAGCTCTTGGCCGCGTGAAGCGCCGCTCCAGAGGATATACCAACCAGTATGCCCTCTTTCTTGGCAAAGCCGCGGCTGGCTGCGTATGCTTCGTCTTCGGTGACGGTCATGACTTTATCATAAATGCTTGTGTCCAGTAGTTCCGGCACAAAGTTTGCGCCAATCCCCTGCAGGCCATGGGGCCCCGCTTTCCCTTCCGAAAGCAAAGGCGAACCCGCAGGCTCTACAGCTACGATTTGGATGTTGGGATTCTGCTCCTTCAAATAACGGCCTACGCCCGTGACCGTACCGCCGCTGCCAACCCCGGCCACAAACACATCGACCTTTCCGTCCGACTGCTGCCAGATCTCCGGCCCAGTCGTCTCATAATGAGCTTGAGCATTCGCCGGGTTCGAGAACTGCCCGGCTATAATGCTGCCCGGATTCTCCTTCTGCAATTCCTCCGCCTTTGCAATAGCACCGGCCATCCCTTCGCTGCCTGGCGTCAATACAATCTCGGCGCCATAAGCCTTTAACAAAGTACGACGTTCCACGCTCATGGTCTCCGGCATGGTGAGCAATACCCGATACCCTCGAGCCGCTGCAACGGCTGCCAGCCCAATGCCTGTGTTACCCGAAGTTGGCTCAATGATAAGCCCTCCCGGCTTCAGCCGGCCCGTACGGCAGGCGTCTTCAATCATATAAAGAGCGGCGCGGTCTTTTACGCTGCCGGCGGGGTTAAGATACTCTAGCTTGGCAAGAAGCCTGCATCCCCCCTGACCCTCCAGGAATCGGCTGGCTTCCAGCAGCGGAGTGCCGCCTATCAAATCTATCATGCTTTGGGCGATGTTTTCCATAATATCCCTTCCTTTCCTTCTTTTATAAAAAATGATACCGCAAATTGCCTATCTTGTCAATAGGTAATTGGCTATATATTTCCAAATTCTTAACAAAACGTAAAAACCGCAAAAAAACATTGCCATACCAGGGCCAAAGAGGTATAATATATGGGTATGCAGAATTGCCGTTTATTTTGTTCACAAGGAGCCGCATCGTGCTATGAAAAATAAGAAAAAGCCCCTCATTATCGTGCTCAGCTTTATCGCCGTTTTGGCCGTATTCGCGGTATGCTTTTGGTTCTTCTGGCTAAAAGACTACCTCACCGCCCGTAATGCTACCCCTGCTTATGTCAATTCGGTGGCTTCCATTACCGGCATGAACACGGGCGCTGTGCCCCGTTATTCCGGGATCGTAGAACCGCAGAAGATTACCAAAGTGAATAAAGATGACTCCAAGACCGTGGCCCAAGTGCTCGTAGCCGAAGGCGACGAAGTACATATTGGCGACCCCCTCTTTTCTTATGACACCGATGAAATGCAGCTTTCCCTCAAGCAGGCGGAGTTGGAGCTGGAGGGCATTTCCAATCAAATCAGCACCCTGCAAAGCCAAAAGACCACGCTGGAGGCCGAAAAGAAAAAGGCCAGCGAAGACGAGCAGCGTTCTTATACCATACAGATCCAGTCGGTAGAACTGCAAATCAAAAATGAGGAGTATAACAGCTCTGTAAAGAAAAGCGAGATCGATAAGCTGAACAACTCCCTCCAAAACGCCCAGGTGCTCTCCGAAGCCGAGGGCATTGTAAAGGAGATCAACATTACACCGAAAACCGATGCCTCCGGCCAGCCCGCGCCTTTCATGAGCATCCTCTCTTCCGGCGAATTCCTCATTAAAGGTACGGTTTCCGAGCTGAATATCGGCTTGCTTTATGAAGGGCAGCTTGTAGTCGTCCACTCCCGCGTAGATGAGGAAAAAACCTGGATGGGCACCGTGGATTCCATTGACCGGGAGCCTACACAGGATCAAAACAACAATATGTATTTTTACGACGGGAACTCTGGCGAACAAAGCTCGAAGTATAACTTCTATGTAACACTGCGCGAGCTGGACGGCCTCCTGTTAGGCCAGCACGTTTATATCGAGCCTGACACGGGCGACAAAGCTGTCAAGACCGGCCTGTGGCTGCCGGCCTCTTATGTGGCCCACGATGATATTGGAAGCTTCGTGTGGGCTAAGGATGAAAACGACCGGCTCGAGCGCCGCATGGTCACGCTGGGTGAGTACGATTCGGAAAACGATATGTACCAGATCACCGGCGGGCTCTCTACTTTAGATTACATCGCATATCCCAGTGACAAGCTGGTCGCTGGCGGGCCTACAACCATGGATGCCTCCCAGCAGTTTGAGGATGTTGACGGAGTCGATCCCGGCATTGACGACATGATGCCCGAGGGCGGCATGGATGACGGCCTTGTGGACATTCCAGAGGGGGATGGTGAAATCTACGGCGGCGAAGAAGATTTTGCCCCGGACGATGCCGAACCCGCTGAAAACGAGGATTCGATTGGCCAGGCGGCCTCCCCCAGCGATTTTGCCACCTATGATTTTTAAGGAAAGGAACGGTACGGGCCATGATGCTGGAACTGCGGAAGATCTGTAAAACCTACTTGCAGGGGCGCATGGAAGTGCCAGTGCTCCGGGACATTTCCCTTTCCGTAAACGAAGGGGAATATCTGGCTATTATGGGCCCATCCGGTTCAGGCAAAACAACCCTGATGAATATAATCGGCTGTCTGGACAATCCCACTTCCGGCGAGTATCTGCTGGAGGGCGAGGACATTTCCGGCCTGAATGACGCCAAAATGTCTGAGGTGCGCCTGCACAGCATCGGGTTCGTGTTCCAGAGCTTTTATCTGCTGTCCCGGCAGTCGGCGCTGGACAATGTGGCGCTGCCGCTGCTCTATGCGGGGGTGCATCGCCGCGAAAGACAGGATATGGCCCGGCAGGCCCTGGAGCGCGTAGGCCTGGGCGACCGTACCAATTTCAAGCCCACCCAGCTGTCCGGCGGCCAGTGCCAGCGCGTGGCGATTGCCAGGGCCATCGTGAACAGCCCTAAAATCCTGCTGGCCGACGAGCCCACCGGCGCGTTGGATACCAAGTCCGGCGAACAAATCATGGAGATTTTCCAGCGCCTCAATGAGGAGGGCGTGACCATCGTTATGATCACCCACGAGCCCGAAATCGCCGCCCATGCCAAACGTACCCTGCACATACGCGACGGCAGTTTGGTGGATGGCCGCGGACGGCTGTTGACCCCCATGAAGCCCGAGGCATTTGAAGAAATGGAAGAAGCTTCTCCTGCACTGGCGCAGGAGGGCGGCTTTGATACGCCCATCCCCACTACTGTGGAAGAACTGTTCCCTCAGGATGGACAATAGAAAGGAAGATGGCACGTTTCATGAGCAAGCATCTGAAAGCACGCGGCCAGAATAAAAAAGTTAAAAAAAGAATCATTATTACCACCGTCACCACGGTTTTGTTGGCTGCGGCTGTAGTGGGAGCATGGTTTTTCATACAGTACCGCAACGACCAAAAGACCGTAGAGGTCATGCCGGTGAACTATCTCTCTACTACCTACTGGGGCGACGAGGCTTCCTCCTCTGGCACCATCCTCAGCGACTACACCCAGGAGCTTTACCCCTCTGCCGATAAAATTATCACGGATATTTTCGTGACGGAGGGACAAGAGGTGCACATTGGCGACCCCTTGCTGCAATACGATAAAACCCGGCTGGAGCTGGACGTAGAGCAGAAAGACCTGGACGTGAAAAAGACCGAGCTCAACATCCAGGACGCCCAGAACCAGTTAAAAAAGCTGCAAAACACAAAGCCTGCCTCTACTACGAAACCCACTGCCACGCCCAAACCCACCCAGCGGCCGCCGGTTGTGACGCCTACCCCCTCCCCTACCCCGACTGCCAGGCCCAGCATTCCTCCGGCCGATGTGATTTTGTATAGCCGGTTAGATGTCGATTCAGCCCCTTACGCAGGCAGCGGAACTTCGGACGACCCTTATGTGTTCCTCTGCACCGACGGCTGCATTATGACAAAGGATTTCCTGTGCCGCCTCTTAGGCCTGGAGCAGGATGACACTCCTGAGAGCACCCCCGATGAGGGCGGCGATCCCCCTTCTGATGAGGAACCGGCTAGTCCCCTTACTTCCCCCTTTGCGGCGGTTTTCGAGGTACGCGAGGGCAATTCCAATTATGGCGACGTGATCTCCTCTTTTAAGCTGGACGGCACACAGTTCTCCGGAACGATCAAAACGGTTGCGCCGGCAGAAATCATTGAAGTGGATACCATTGAAAACCTCTTCCTGGATGCGACCGCTACTCCGAGCCCCACGCCAAATCCCAACAATTATGATGATATGGGGTACACTTCTGCACAGCTCAAGGAACTCATCACGGAGAAGCAGACAGAAATACGCGACCTGCAATATAAATTGAAGCAAGCCCAGCTAAGCCTGGAGATCGCCCAAAGGGCCTTAACAAATTCCACGGTTTTAAGCAATGTGGACGGTCGCGTGCGTTCCCTTATCGAGCTGGACGCGGCTTTGGCAGACGGCAAGCCTTTTATGGTGGTTTCCGGAGATGATAAATTTTACATTTCTGGTGCGCTGAATGAGGGGCTTTTGGGCAGCGTTAACGTGGGTGATATGGTAAATGCCATGTCCTGGATGACGGGTATGACGTACACCGCCCAAATCGTGAGCATTTCGGAGTTTCCGCTGGATTCATCCAACGGCTACTACTATTATGGTTCGGGGAACCCCAACAGCTCCAACTACGAATTTACCGCTGTCATTGAGGGCGACGATGATACGCTGCAAAACGGCCTTAATGTAGATATCACCATGAACGTGCAGGCCGAAGGCGACAGCCAGGCCCTGTATCTTGAAAAGCCTTATTTGCGGGAAGACGATGCCGGCTTCTATGTGATGAAGGCTGGCAAGGACAACCGCCTTGTAAAACAGTATGTTCAGACC
>CANTDZ010000048.1 GCA_947652665.1 uncultured Clostridia bacterium | reverse complement strand
CATTCTCTTCTCGATTGACCGTACACGTACTATAGAGCAGCTTCCCCCCGGGCTTAAAAATCCGGCAACTCCAATTCCAAGTGGCATCCACATATTTGGGGAGCGAGAGGAAACCAAAACCATAAAAGATAATGTCGGCATAGAAGTAATAAAGGAATATGCTGTAAATATAAGCAAAGTGTCCATTTCAAAAGTACCTTTCGGCAAGTCACTGATACCAATTCTTAACAAAGCTAAATTCTGTAACACAATCGTGTCAAGCGGCATATCAATGGTTACTTTGTTGAGCAGCAGGGTCACACCCAAGGACAGTATACCGCATACCAGCAACACGCACATTGCCACAAGGATATATTTCTTGTGTATCTTTTTCTTCACCCTTTGCAAGGACGCCGCTTCCGGCACTAACAGCTCGGCGGCCTTTTCATTATCCTGCAGGCTGTGATAAAATTCTTGACAGGGCTCGCACCCGGATAAGTGTTCTTCTACGGCTTCGTTCGTTTCGGGGGCGCAGACGTTGTCGTGATAGAGCGGCAAAAGGTCGCGCACTAAGGCACAAGGCAGTTTCATGATAGTTCCTCCTTTATTTTTAGTTTCGCCCGGTGATAGGTCACACGGGCCCAGCTTTCCGTTTTGCCGAACAGCGCGGCAATTTGGGAAAAGGGCAGTTCGCCCAGGGCGCGCAGCCAGAAGACCTCCCGGTAGGGCTCCTCCAGGCGGTGCAGCACCTGGTGGATTTTCAGCGCGTCCTCCTTGTCGGCAAACCGCCCCTCCAGGTCGAAGGCATCGGGAGCGTCCTCCGGCAGCGCCCCGGAGCGTCTGCGCTTTTCCGCCATCGAGTAATAGGTGTTCTTGGCAATTTGGCACAGCCACGACCGCAGGCTGCACTCCCCCCGGAAGGACCCCAGCTTTTTCAGCGCCTTAAAAAAGGCTTCCTGCGTCACCTCCTCGGCCAGCGCCGGGTCGTGGCTGAGCTTCAGCACATACCCGTACACGGCCTCAAAATATTCCGTGTATACACGGTCGAACTCCTTCATGGGCTCCACCCCCTTTTCCGTCTATTAGACGGGCGAACTGGCAGTTTGTTACAAACTGTGCTATAATAATTTATAGTAACACAAGAAAGGCGGTTTTTCCATGACCCTTCCCATTTTTTCCCTCTTCATCCTCCCCCTTTGGGCCGTATTCTTCGCCCTATACTTCCTCCTGCGCCGGGCGGGGCTCATGAAGCAGAGCCTGCTTGCCAAATGCGGCGGCAGCTTCCTGGCGGTAGGGTCGGCCGGCGTGGCGCTGCACCTGGGCGGCACGAACCCCTTTACCCAGCCGGTATTCTGGTTTTTCGTGCTGTGCACTGCCGCCGACGCCCTCTTAGAGCTGCAATTTGTGGCCGGTATGCTGGTCTTCGGAACGGCTCATATATGCCTTACGGTCTGGCTGTGGGGGCTTGCCGCGCCTACCGGGTGGAGCTTGGCCATCTGGGTTCTCAGCTACGGGGCGGCGTTCCTGCTGTTCCGCAAAGAGCTCCCCGCCCTGGGCAAGCTGACCGTACCCTTCTGCCTCTACCCCGGGCTGCTGGGGGCGTCGCTGGCGCTGGCGTTGCCGCTGCCATTTTACTTGGGGGCCGGGTATGCGCCGGCGGCCATCGGGGCGGTGTGCTTTTACGTGTCGGACATGATGGTGGCCAAAAGCGAGCTCAGCAGCCTTTCGCCCAGCTGGCAGAAGCCGGTGATGCTCCTCTACTGGGCGGCGCTTTATTTGCTGGCGTGGCCGTTGTGGGCATGAAAGGAGCCAAAGCATGAAAGAAAAAATTTTCCAGACCCCTATGGGCCCCATCCACTACTGGCGCACGGAACCCCGTCCAGAGCGCCCCTGTCTGGTGTTCCTGCCCGGGCTCACCGCCGACCATCACCTTTTCGACAAGCAGCTGGAAGCCCTCTCCTCTCGCTTCAACTGCCTCGTCTGGGACGCCCCTGCCCACGGGAGCTCCCGCCCCTTTGTGCTGGGATTCTCCATGGACGACTTGACCGGATGGCTCCACGAAATCCTGGAAAAGGAGGGCATCGCACGGCCTGTGTTGGTGGGACAGTCTATGGGCGGCTGCATTGCCCAGGCATACGCCCAGCGGTATCCCCAGGCTTTGAGCGGCCTGGTTTCCGTAGATGCCCCACCCCTTGGCAGGCGCTATTACACCGGGGCTGAGCTCTGGCTTTTAAAGCACACCAAGTGGATGTACCTCTCCATACCCTGGGGCTCCCTGCAAAAATGGGGCGTCTCCGGCACGGCCGTAAGCCCCTATGGGCGCGAGCTCATGGCCCGTACCATGGCAAGCTACCACAAAAAAGAATACTGCGCCCTGGCCACTCACGGCTATAAGCTGCTGGCAAGGGCCGTAGAAGCGTACCCCCATCAGACCCTGCCCTGCCCGGCCTTGCTGCTCTGCGGCGAAAAAGACGGGGCAGGCTCCTGCAAGCGGTACGACCGGGCGTGGGCCAAGGCCGAGGGTCTGCCGCTGGTCTGGGTGCCGGGGGCGGGGCATAACGCCAATACCGATGCCCCGGAATTTGTAAACAGGCAGATTGAAAGCTTCTTGACGTCGCTCCCGCATTGACAGCCTGCATAAAAAGGAGTATAATCTAAAGGAGTATATAATACAATATGATACAGAAAAATGGGAAGGAGGCCTAGCCATGAAATTATCGAAGCTGGCAAGCCGGTTAGGCGTGCAGGGGTTCGAAGACGTGGAGGTCTGCGACGTAGTGTACGATTCCCGCAAGGCCGTGCCGGGAAGCTTGTTCGTCTGCCTGCGGGGGGCCAGCTCGGACGGGCACAAATACGCGGCGTCGGCCTGCGCGTTGGGGGCAAAGGTCATTGTGGCCGAAGAGCCCGTAGAAGCCCCAGGCGCCCAGGTGCTCCTGGTGCCGGACACCAAGAAGGCCCTGGCCCTTTTGAGCGCGGCGTTTTTCGGCGACCCGGCCGGGCACGACATCCAGGTCATCGGCATCACCGGCACCAAGGGCAAAACCAGCACGGCTTACATGGTGCACGCCATCCTGGAGGCCGCCGGGCACAAGACGGGCATCATCGGCACGGTGGGGGTGCTCATTGGCGATACGGTCACCCAGCTGGACAACACCACGCCCCAAAGCTACGAAGTCCAAAAATACCTGCGCCAAATGGCCGACGCAGGCTGCGAATACTGCGTGATGGAGACCTCGTCCATCGGCCTGCGGGACTACAGGGTATATGGGTTCCCCTTTGAAGTGGGGGCGTTCACGAATTTTTCCGAGGACCACATCGGCGGCGTAGAGCACAAGGATATGCAGGAGTACCTGGACAGCAAAGCGATGCTGTTCCCCATGTGCAAAACCGCTGTGGGGAATATAGATGACGAAGCGGTCATGGGCGTGATGGGGAAAGCCCCCTGTGCGGTCAAGACCTTTGGCTTCGGGGAGAACGCAGACTACCGTGCCGACGGCTGCGCGCATCTGAATCGGCCTGGTTTTTTGGGCATTACGTTCCAGGTGTCGGGGGCCCTTGCGTTTACGGCGGAAGTGGGCCTGCCGGGGCGGTTCAACGCTTACAACGCTCTGTGTGCCATCGCCTGCTGCGACCAGCTGGGCGTGCCCATAGAAGCCATGCAGGAAGGCCTGCGCACCGTCAAGGTAAAGGGCCGCGTGGAGCCGGTGCCCGTACCGGGTCCGTTCACACTGCTGCTGGATTACGCCCACAACGCCGTGGCCATGGAAAACGTCCTGACCACCCTGCGGGAATACAACCCCAAGCGGCTTATCTGCCTGTTTGGGGCGGGGGGCAACCGGTCGCGGGTGCGGCGCTATGAGATGGGCGAAGTCAGCGGGAAGCTGGCCGATTTGTCCGTCCTCACCGCCGACAACTCCCGGGACGAGGACGTGCTGGACATCATCAAGGACATCCGCATTGGCATGGATAAGACCGACGGCAAGTTCATCGAGATACCGGATAGGCGCGAGGCCATCCGCTGGTGCCTGGAGAACGCCCAGGAGGGCGACATCGTGGTGCTGGCCGGCAAGGGCCATGAGGATTATCAGGAGATAAAAGGCAAGAAGTACCCGTTCGACGAGCGGGTGGTTATAAAGGAAATCCTAGAAAAAATCCAATGAAGGGGGACTATCAAATGAGCATCTTGACAGCCAACAACGTGGAGTACACCTACCGCACCCGCTACCAGACCGTGAAGGCCCTGCAGGGGGTCAGCTGCGAGTTCGAGCCGGGCCAGGCCTATGCCATCGTAGGGCGGTCGGGCAGCGGCAAAACGACGCTTTTGTCTTTGCTGGCGGGGCTTGACCTGCCGGACAGCGGGGAGATCGCCTTTGAGGGCCAGCAGACCCGGGAGCTTGACCGGGACCAGTACCGCCGGGAGAAGGTGTCGGTGGTGTACCAGGCGTTCCACCTGTTCCCGCTGCTGACAGCCCTGGAGAACGTCATGTACCCCATGGAGCTCTCGGGGGTCAAGCACAAGGAGGCCAAGGCCCGCGCCAAGGAGCTTCTGCGCCGGGTGGAGCTGCCGGAGAAGATCGAAAAGCAGTACCCCAAGATGATGAGCGGCGGCGAACAGCAGCGGGTAGCCATCGCCCGGGCGCTGGCCAGCAACGCCAAGGTTCTGCTGGCCGACGAGCCTACGGGCAACCTGGATTCGGAGAACAGCAAGAACATCATCGACATCCTTTTGAAGCTGGCCCACGAGGAGGGCCGCTGCGTGATCCTCATCACCCACGACAACGAAATCGCGGCCCAGGCTGACCACGTCCTGCGCCTGAAGGACGGCGCGGTGGTGGAAGCCGCATGATAACCGGGGCCAGTACGGCGTGTTTGTACCCGATGGAGACCGAGAAGTCGCTTAAGGTGCTTCTGGAGCAGGGGTATCGATGCTTTGAAGTGTTCATCAATTCTTTCAGCGAGATGGAGCGGCCCTTTTTAAGCGAGCTCAAGGCCATGGGGGAGCATTACGGGGCGAAGTTCGTGTCGGTGCACCCGTTCACGTCCATGTATGAGAAATCCCTTTTATTTGGCTCTTACCCGCGGCGCACGGAGGACGGCTTTGCTTTCTACATGAAATACATGGAAGCCGCTGCCTTTTTAGGAGCCAAGCACGTTGTCATCCACGGCATAGGCGGCCACTTGGAGCCTAAAGCGTATTGGGAGCGTTTCGGGGAGCTTTACCGCCGGGCGGCTTCCACCGGAGCGCGGCCTGCTCAGGAAAACGTGCGCTGGTTCCCGGAGGCAGATCCGGCGTTCATGAAGGGGATGCGCGAATATCTGGGCGACGACTGCGGCTTTGTGCTGGACGTGAAGCAATGCCGCGTAACCGGCTACCCTATCGAGGACATGATCGAAGCCATGGGGGACAAGCTGAAGCATGTGCACCTGAGCGATGCCCGTGGCGAGAAGACATGCCTGCTTCCCGGAGCCGGCGATTTCGACATGGAGGGCTTCCGGCGGCAGCTGGAGCGCGCAGGCTTTGACGGCTCTATCGTAACAGAAGTATACCGGGAGGTCTTTGGAGAGCTTGACGAGCTGGGCCAATCCAGGGCGGCACTGGAAAAAGCCTTTTTATGTTAACTTTTTTTCGCGCTACTTCTTGCATTTCCCCTATATTTCGTGTATAATTGTGAATAATACACAACATCGGGAGGTAGTTGCAATGAAGTGTCCCTATTGCGGGTACAGCGAAAGCAGGGTGGTGGATTCCCGCCCCACAGACGAAGGCGAACGCATCCGCCGCCGCAGGGAATGCCTGAAATGCGGCAAGCGGTTCACCACCTATGAAATCATCGAAAATGTGCCCATCGTCGTCATCAAGAAGGATAAGTCTCGGGAGACCTTTGACCGCAGCAAGCTCCTGAACGGGCTTTTGCGCGCCTGCGAAAAGCGGCCGGTCTCGGTGGACACGCTGGAGCGGATTGTGGATGAGATCGAGGCCCTGCTGCAAAATTCGCTGGACCGGGAGATTTCGTCCCAGCGCATCGGCACCTATGCCATGGAGAAGCTCAAGTCAGTGGACGAGGTGGCTTATGTGCGCTTCGCGTCGGTTTACCGGCAGTTTAAGGATATCAACAGCTTCATGGAGGAGCTGAGCAAGATCATCAACAGCAAGGGGCGGTCTTGACAAAGATGCCTGGGTAAGCTATAATTAAGGCAGAAAAGAAAAAGAGCCTGCCGATAGACGGCTGGCCAGATATTGGTTATTATTCTTTGTTTAGGACTAGCAGATGCCCTAAACGCAAAGTGGCCGCAACCTTGTCGGGGCGGCTACTTAAAGTGGCCGCAACCTTGTCGGGGCGGCTACTTTTTGTTTATGAATATAGCACTTGCACGTTCCCCCATTTTGCGCTATACTTATAAGGTATGTGCCCGCCAGTGTCTCAGCGGGAAAACAAACCGGAGGGCGGGCGAAACCCTCTCACTTCGATGCCCGGCCCTGCCAATCACGAGATGAGGTACTTATGGCAATTTTAACTGTAAACGGACTCACCGTAAGCTTTGGTGAGGAAACGATTTTGGAGAACATCACCTTTGAGATGCAGAAAGGGGAGCATGTAGGCCTGGTGGGGGTCAACGGCAGCGGCAAGACCACGCTGTTCAAGACGCTCACTGGGGAGTATGTGCCTGACACGGGCAACGTCGTTTTTGC
The DNA here is from genome assembly GCA_947652665.1 of uncultured Clostridia bacterium. Classification (GTDB taxonomy): domain Bacteria; phylum Bacillota; class Clostridia; order Oscillospirales; family Acutalibacteraceae; genus Acutalibacter. The sequence goes on along the minus strand of CANTDZ010000048.1, from coordinate 10,881 downwards.
CCGGGACTGCACGCCCGGCTACATGGAGCAGCACGTCTGCCGGGATTTCGAGAAGACGGCCTTCGAGGAAGTCATGACCGTCTTTGCACCGCTGCTCCGCATGGAGGCCGAGCTGGAAGGCTTGTCGCGCCAGCTTTCCCAGAACCCGCCGGCAGAAGAAATGGAAAAGCTCATCCTGCGCCAGACCGAGCTCAACGACCGCTTTGTGGACGGCGGCGGGCTCACCTGCCGCTCCAGGGCCCGCAGCGCCCTATTGGGCCTGGGGTTTACGGAGGAGCAGATTCAAAACACGGTGGGTGTTTTAAGCGGCGGCCAGAAGGCCAAGCTCCAGCTGGCCAAGATGCTGCTGGGCGGCGCCAACCTCCTGCTGCTGGACGAGCCCACCAACCATCTGGACATCCAGTCGGTGGAGTGGCTGGAGGATTTCCTCAAAAATTACCCCCACGCCTACGTGGTCATTTCCCACGACCGCTATTTTCTGGACAAGGTCACCGACCGCACCCTGGAGCTGCAAGGGACGCATCTGGACAGCTACAAGGGCAACTACACCCGGTATCTGGCACTAAAGGAAGAAAAGCGCCTGGCCCAGCAGCGGGTGTATGAGAGCACGAAACGGGAGATCAAACGCATCGAGGGCATCATCGAGCAGCAGCGCCGCTGGAACCAGGAGCGCAACTACGTGACCATCGCCAGCAAGCAGAAGTCTATCGACCGCTTGGAGGCCACCCTAGAAAAGCCCGAGGACGACCCCGACTCCATCCGGTTCCAGTTCCACGCCAGCCGCCGCAGTGGCGACGACGTGCTTACCGCTAAGGGCCTGTCCCTGGGCTTTGGGCAGGAGCCTCTCTTTGAGGATGTGGACATTGAGATCAAGCGCGGGGAGAAGATTTTCCTCATCGGGCCCAACGGCTGCGGGAAAACCTCGCTGTTCAAGATTTTACTCCAGCAGTACCGCCAGGACAAGGGCGAGGTGCAGTTGGGCGTCGGGGTGGACTTGGGGTACTACGAGCAGTCCCAGCTGAGCCTCAACGACAGCAAGACCGTCATTGACGAGATTTGGGACCTGCACCCCCAGATGACCCAGACCGAGGTCCGCAGCGCGCTGGCCATCTTCCTGTTTAAGGGCGAGGATGTCTTTAAGCCCGTGGGGGCCCTCTCCGGCGGCGAACGGGCCCGGGTGCTGCTGTTAAAACTCATGCTGTCCCGGGCCAACTTCCTGCTGCTGGACGAGCCCACCAACCATCTGGACATCGGCTCCTGCGAGGCGTTGGAGGAAGCGCTGTCCGGCTACGATGGGACGCTGTTCGTGGTCTCCCACGACCGCTATCTCATCAACCGCCTGGCCGACAAGGTCTACGCCCTGACCCCCCACGGGGCCGAGCTGTACCTGGGCAACTATGACAGCTACCTGGAAAAGCGCGAAGCCCGGCAGGCCATCGAGGAAAAGAAGGCCGCGCCGAAAACGAACCTCTACAAGCAGCGCAAGGAGCGCGACGCAGAGCTGCGCAAAAAACGCGCTGCCCTCCGGCGGCTGGAAGCCGAGATTGAGGAAACGGAAACGGCGGTCGAAGCGCTGGAGAAGAGCCTGGAAGACCCGGAAACCGCCGCCGATTATGAGGCGGTGGCAAAGGCCTCCCAGGAGATCGCCGACCTGCGGGAGAAGGCCGACGGGCTTTTGTTGCAGTGGACGGAGCTCTCAGAAGAATTAGAAGGCGGGGCCTAGAGGCCCCGCCTTTTTCCTGCCTTTATTTCAATTCATAGCTCACAAACGCAAACCTCCGGCTGTCCCCGGCCCAGGAGTTCACATTCATGCTCCCCTGGCCGCCAAACAGGGAGAGCACCTTCCTTTGATTCCCCCCGTCGGCGTCCATGACCCACAGCTCCACCGGCATATTCGGCAGATGCTCGTGGGGCTCCAGCTGCTCCGGCCCGTAGGAGATGTACGCCACCCGCGCCCCGTCCGGCGACACATGGGCGAACCAATTGTTGCGCTGGTTCCGGGTGACCTGCGTCTTCTCCGACCCGTCCGTGCGCATCCGCCAAATCTGCATGAGACCGGAATCAGTGGAGTTGTACCAGATGTACTGCCCGTCCGGCGAATACTCCGGGCCGTCGTTGAAGCCGCCCATGGTCAGGCGCTTTTCCCCGCCGCCCTGGGCCGGGATGGTGTACACGTCCACCTCCCGCTTCCCGTCGATTTCCCGGAACGCGCAGTAAGCCATCTCCTGGCCGTCCGGCGACCAGCCGTGCAAAAAGCTGGGGCTGTTGGCGGTGACCTGCCGGGCCTCGCCGCCCTCCAGCGGCAGCACGAACACGTGGGACGTAAACCCGGCTTCCGAGCGGGTCATGTGGCTGACGGCCAGCTGGGTCTCGTCGGCCGACACCACGTGGTCGTTGTTGCAGTTGTCGCAGAGGCCCGTATCCAGCAGGCTGGCCGTGCCCGAAGCTATATCAAAGGTAAACATATGCCCCTCGGAATTGAACAGGAGCGTATCGCTCTTTTTCAGCCAGTTGGGGGCCTCGATCACCTTGTCAAACCGCGCCAGGGTCTTCACTTCGCCGGTTGCGATGTCGTAGGTGTTCAGGTAGCTGATGGTGTCCTTCCGCTTCCCAGCAAGGCCGTTTAGCATATGCAGCGTCCCGGCCAACTCCCCGGGTACGTCCGGGCCAAAGTGCTCCTGGTCGATAAGCTGGGGCACGTCCCAGGCCACGGCCAGCCGGAAGCATCCCTCCAAATCCAGCCCGCCTGTGCCCAGCGGCACGTCTACGGGCTCTGTGGCACCAGCAGGGAAATCCTTGTGGTGCACGGAATAGACCCGCTCCCGGTTGCGCTTCAAAAACTCCACCGGGTCCTCGCCGCCAAACTGCACCCACCCAGTGTCCACCTGGGCCAGCACCTTGCCCAGGCACAAGTCCAGCAGATGCTCATAAGCCGTCTTCCCGGCCACTTTGGCCTGGATGTCTGCGGCTTCGTTGTGCAGCAGCAGCTTCACGCCGGACTCCCCCAGCACGTCCGCGGCCTGCATATAGTCCAGCGCGGCCTGCTGCAGGCTCACCCCGCTTATCTCCCGAGGCGACTTCACCACATACTGCCGCACCCCGGCCTTCTCCGCCAGGGCCTTCAAATCCTCCACGGCCCCGCTGAGCCGCTCCGCGAACACATGGGCCGACCGTATCTGCAGCCCCATCCCCGCGATCTCCTCACAATGCTCCATCAGCCAGCCAATGGGCCAGATCATCCTCTCCAGCCCTTCCACCGGCTCCTGGGACACGCAGGGCTCCACCTCTGTCAGCCCGGCCTTTGCCAGCGCCCGCAGGCAGTCCAGCACGCCGCCCTCCATGCCCCGCAGGGGGCCAAATAGCTGCACGCCAAATTTCATGCTTTGCTCCTCCTTCGTATTGGGTATTAAAAAAAGTATAGCACAGACTGTCCGTCCGTGCCATACAAAACCATATGTTTTTTAATTTATTCTTCGCCGCCCAGCCAGTCTACGTCGTACTTCTTCTCCACACGGAACTGGAACATCTTCCCCTCCGCATCAAAGTTTAGGTCGTACTGGTACTCCAGGCCGTAGTGCAGCCACATATTCTCGTCCCCTGTCCAATCCGGGTACTTCTCCCCGGCCAGGTCGCGGGTCCATTCGGGAACCGGCACCCCGTCGAACTCGATCTGCCCCAGCACCGACGCGTCGTCCGCACCGGCCATTTGGAACTCCATCCGGGCGATGACCGCCTGGCCCAAGGGCGCTTCCTCCTCCGTGGCGAAAGCGATGTTGGCATAGATCGAATCGCTTATGTCCACGCTGCCGCCCGTGTAGTAGGAGTTGGCCTCCAGCACGGTCTCCGGGTCCACGATGACCCGCTCGTAATTCTCGTCCACCCACGAGACCTCCAGCCCCGCATCCAGCAAAGACTGCACCGTGGTCTCGCCCACGCGCACCTCCACGCCCTTAAGCGCGATGGGATACAGCGTTTCCTCTTCCTTTTCCTCGGCCTTCTCCGAGCAGCCCCCCAGCACCAATACCAGGGCCAGCCCCAGGCACAAAAACAGCTTCTTCATTGCAGCAGCTCCTTTCCCTTCGGGCAGTACTTTTTAATGAGCTCCTCCGCCTGCTCCAGCTGCTTGGCGTTCTCCAGGTAGATTTTCCCGGCGCCCTCGGCCACAAGCGAAACCCCCACGCCCAAGCTCTGCCGCACGTGGGTCTTGCCCAGGTCGTAGCCCACCCGGGTGGTTTCCTGCCGGGCGTGCAGCTTTTGGATGTCCGCCACCTTGAACACCTGGCAGGCTTCCCGGAAGTAAACCCAGAAATCCGGCCCTACCATCAGGCGGGCGGGATATTTGTCGGTCATGCGGTTTTCAAAGCCGATCCTCCCGCACAGCGGCCCCTGGCGGACGAAAGCCGCCTGGTCGGCCGGGGAAAGCCCTCCTAGGGCCTTCTCATAAGAGGCACGCACCTTTTTCATAGACACCGAGCGTGTCTGTATCCAAAAGCAAAGCCACACAAACAGCGCCATCCCCACGCCCACCGGCAGGTGGATGCGCAGCACCGTGTCCAAGCCGCCGCCCACGCCAAACCCCAGCGCCACCAAGCCGATGACGCACAGAGCCATCCAAAGGGGCACCTTCTTCATAGTGCCACTGTTAAAAGCTTTGAAGACTTTTTCGTAATCCTTCATTTCGGCATCCAGCCATTGTTTTAACTCTGCGTTCATACATTCCCCTTCCGTTTCTCCAGCACCTGCTGGATGGTTGCCTTCAGCATATCCAGCTGCACAGGCTTGGCGATGTGCGCGTCCATGCCGGAATTGATGGCGTCGCGCACGTCGTCCACAAAGGCGTTGGCGGTCATAGCGATGATGGGCAGGCTCTGGGCCGAAGGATGGCCGCTTTCCCGGATGGCCCGGGTGGCCTCATAGCCGTCCATGACAGGCATCTGCACGTCCATCAGCACCAGGTCGTACTGGCCCGGAGCCGACGCCTGAACCTTCTCCACCGCCTCCTGGCCGTTGGCCGCCATATCGCAAGTGGCCTCCAGGGAGGTCAAAATTTTTACCAATATGATGCGGTTGACCTCGATGTCGTCTACCACCAGGATGTTCTTGCCCTTTACCACGTCCGACGGCCCGCCCTTGGTTTTCTTCATGCCTCCCATGAGCCGGCGCACGGCATCCCGGAAGGTGCTCATAAAGAAGGGCTTGGGCATGAAGTGGTCGACCCCAATCTCCATGGCCTCCTGCTCGATTTCACTCCAGTCGTAAGCGGTCAGCAGCAGGATGGGGATGCGCTCCGGGTAATTCTGGCGGATGAGCCGCGCGGTCTCCAGGCCGTTGAGGCCCGGCATCTTCCAGTCCAGCAGAATCAGGTCATAGGGGCTCCCGGCCTCCCGGGCCGCGCGCACCATGGAGATGGCTTTGGCGCCGTCGGTGGAATACTCCGCCTGAACGCCCACCCGCGCCATGGCCTTGCGGATGTTCTGGCAGACTTCCTCCTCGTCGTCCGCCACCAGCATCTTCATCACCCGGTGTTCCTCCCAGAACTGGGGGTCGTTCTCCTTTTCCTGTATGCGCAGCTCCAGCTCCACAACGAAAGTGGTCCCCTTATCCTTTTGGCTCGTCACATGGATGCTGCCGCCCATCAGGTCCACCAGGCTCTTGGTGATGGCCATGCCCAGGCCGGTACCCTGTATCTCGTGGGTGACCTTCGTCTCCTCCCGGGTGAAGGGGTCGAAGATGACCTTCTGGTATTCCTCGCTCATGCCCAGGCCGTCGTCACTGACGGTGAAGCGGATGCGGCTGTAGTCCTTGACTACCCGGGGCAGCTCTTCCACCTTCAGCTCGACGTGGCCGCCGTCCGGGGTATACTTGACGGCGTTGGACAGGAGGTTAATCAAAACCTGGTTGACCCGCAGCTTGTCGCCCAGCAGGTGCTCATACTCCAGGTGGGTGACGAAGATATCAAATTCCTGGTCCTTGGCCTTGGTCTGGGGGCGGATGATGGTGTTGATCTCGTCGATCACGTCGGCCAGGCTCATTTCGGAAATGCTCAGGGTGGTGCCGCCGCTTTCGATTTTATTCATATCCAGCACGTCGTTGATAAGCCCCAGCAGGTGCTGGCTGGCCGCGTCGATGCGCTGGGTGTATTCCTTGACCAAGCTGGGGTTGTCGGTCTCGTTCTGCATCAGCCCCAAAAAGCCGATGATAGCGTTCATAGGCGTGCGGATATCATGGCTGACACTGGAGAGAAACGCGCTCTTGGCGGCGTTAGCCGCCTGGGCCATGTGCAGCGCCTCGGACAGGTTGTCCTGGGATTTGCGCTCCTTGGTCCGGTCGGAAATATACACCAGCCGCTTGGGTATATCCTGGATGAGGGTGCAGTAGGCGTTCTCCAAGAAGTAATGGCGCTCTCCGGTTTGGGGGTTGACGCGCTCGGTGGTGCGGCCCGGAACGGTCTGTCCAGGCTGCAGGGCGGTGACCTGGCGGTAATACTCCGCTGTGCCCTCCGGGTCGGACTGCAAATCCTGCTCCTCCATCAGGGCTATAAGTCCCTCCTGCCCCACGCCCATTACACGCTCGGTGTTGGGGGTGATATACTCCAGCTTATCGGTTTCCTGGTCCAGGATCATATAGATGTCGTCGGTGTTGGTGGCCAGGTATTCCGAGACGGCGTTGCTCATCTGGGACTGGTAGTCCAGGGCGTAGTCTTTGTCCTGGATCTCCCTTTGGGTACGCCAGATAAGTATGAAAAAGATGACGCACGCCGCCAGCACGACGCCCAAAAGCCCCAGGGCCATTTGGGAATCCAGCAGGATGCGGCCGGCTTCGTCGTCGATCGCAGCCATGGGCACGATGGAGACCAAGTACCATTCCTCCACGCTTTCCATGGGCTCGTATGTATATAGGTAGGCCCCCATTTCACCGTTAAAGATGGTGTGGCCGGTCTCCCGGGCCGCGGAAGCCCGGGTCAGGGCGTCGGCCCCCGCTTCGTCGCCGTAAATGTCGGACACCAGGTCAAAGATGTTATCGTGCAGGCTGTCGCCGATTTTTTCGACGGAGCGCAGGAGGATGTCCCCTTGCTGGTTAATGACATAGGCCAAGCCCTGGCCGTCATAAAAGGAAAGGGAGAAGGTCTCCGAGACCTTGGTGCGGTCATAGCTTTTTTGGATGAGGCCCTTGTGGCCGTTTTGGAAAGAGAAGGTCTCATAATAGCCGAACTTGGGGTTGCCGGAAAAAAGCCCTATGTAAGACTCCCGCACGCCGCTGCCGGAAAGGGCCCGGTACGTTTCCAGGCTGCCCTCGTCCACATCCCGTATGTCCGTGGAGGCATTGCTGCAAAACCAGCCGTCGTCCAGGCACATGACGGAATAGACAGCGTCCACGTCATTGAAAAGGGTCAGCTGGCGCTGGATCTCCCCAGGGTCGGCGTGGTCGCTTTCGGCAAAATACTCGGCAAAGCTGTGAAGGCGCTCCCGGTCGCCGGACACAAAGTTGTCCAAGGCCTGGCGCTGCTGGGCGGTCACCACGGCAACGTTCTGGATGGCGTTTTCCTGCAGGTTGTCCCGCAGGGACCCCACATAGTGGACACCCCCAACCAGTATGACGCCCATGCACAACACGATCAGCCCGACCAGAATCAGGCGCTGATGCTTCTTGATTTTTGCTATCATTTCCCCGTCGCCTCCATGGCGCGCTCGGCAGCCGATACTGTCAGGTGTGCCCAAATACATTCATTATATAGTATAAGCAACTTTATGGGAAATTGCAAGGTTTTTTGACGAATTATTTTACATAGCTTTTTATTATACCTTTTTTACAGCAGCTGAAAATCTACCATTTCCCGCCGGACCTCCCGTTCCTCTCCCATAAGGCCCCGGCCGTCGGCAATCAGCTCGCCGGTCTGGTTGTCAAAGGGGTCGTGCCGCCACTGGGGGTCGGGGGGCGTCAGGGGGGCGAAGAAGGCAGAGTTTGCCACCATGCGCCAGGGGTCCAGGTTGCCGAAGTAGTGGAGGCGCCGGGCTTCCTCGCCCATGCGCCGGGACGAGGAGCCGAAGGAGCAGTCCGCCCACAGCCAGCCGTAGGGAGCGATATAGAACATGGCCCAGTCGTGGGAGCCCACGTCGCCGGGCTGGGCAAACAGGCCCGACTGCCATTTGGCCGGAATCCCTGCGATGCGGCACATGGCAATGAACAGCAAAGCCATGACGCCGCAATCCCCCCGGAGCTGGGCAGCACAGCGGTCGGCGATATTGTCCAACTGGATATAGGCCGGCTGGAAGCGGTAGTCCACGTTTTGGGTCACATAGTCGTAGATAGCCTTGGCCTTTTCCACGGGGTTCGCGCAACCAGAAACGACCCGGGCGGTCAGATGGCGCAGGTAGGGGGTAAAGACCAGGTGGGGCTCCTGTTCTTCCAGGTCAAAGGCAGGCTGCTCCTTATCGGGAGTGATGGTGAGGGGGTCTATGTAGTCCGCCCGGTACAAATAGCGGTAGGTGACGGAAAATTCGCGTTTTTCGCTTTCGGCCCACCAGATGGTGCGCTGGGGGGCGTCCAGGGGCGCACAGACGCCGCCGGGGGTGCAGTCTAGAATTTCGATTTCGCTTTGCTGGGGGCACGCCGCCGGGATGGGCAGCCAGGCTTCAAATCGGCTGCCGGACACCCCCTGGGCCGGGGCAATGGACGCTTGGATGGTGATCTTCGCCGTGACGCCCCCCTCGGCCTTCATGCGGGCCAGAACGGCGTCCCGCTGGGCCGTGTCCTTGGGCTCCTGCTTGAGGCCCGGAGCCAGCTTGGGATAGAGCCGCAGGGTGTCCACAAACTTGTCGTGGAATTTGGCCTCGCCCCCAAAGCAGCGCCAGTCGATGCGCCCGTCGTCTACCAGGGCGTCGAACTGGGACTCGGTGCAGGCAGGCCACTCTTTGCGCAGCTCGGCGATGGCCTGGGCGCGGGTCAGGGTATAGTCCTGGGGCAGCAAGGGCAGGCGCATACGCTCGACCCGCAGGCGGGGGGCCAGCTCCGGCTGGGCGTTGGATGCCAGGGCCGCGTCCAGAAGGCGCAGGGCTCCTTCGATGTCCCCCATGCCCTTGCGGTGGGCGATGTCGTTGGGGAGAGGGTCGTTTAAGTGGAGGAAGTCTTGGTTTTTTGTCATGATATTGATTCCTTTCTGTTTGGTTTTTAATCCCGTTACAACGGGCCTTATTTTTCGCAGTCCCATTCGAATACGGCGCAGGCATGGGGCGCCAGCTCGGCCGAAAGGACGCCGCCGGTAACAGACGAGCTTTGGCCGGTCCACAATTCGGTTACGCGGCAGGCGTCCGGCTGCATATCCGCAAGGCTTGCCTGTACGGTGCTCTGGTGGTCGTCCAGGTTAAACAGCGCCGCATAGCGCTTGCCGGTTTCGGCGTTCTCCGCCGTCCAGACTGCCCTGCCGTCCTCCCGGTACAGCTGGCTGGGCCTGCAGGCCGGCGGGAGCATTTCCAATACCGCCCGGTTCGTCAGCAGGGACAGCGTCCAATCGTCCAGCTTGGTCAGCTCGGCCCCCAGCATCAGCGGCGAGCCGAACAGGCACCAGAGGGTCATCATGGTGCGCTGCTCGTCGCGGGTTAATCGGGTGTCCCGCTCGCCCTGGCCAAAGCCGCCGCCAATCTTGCCCAGAGGCAGCATATCGCAGTCCGGGTAGCAGCCGCGGGCAATGTGATCCTGCCAAATCTCGCAGCGGGGGAACATGGCCTTCAGCAGCTGCCAGTCGTCCCAGAAATCGTCTGTGATGCGCCACATATTGGCATACCTTTTATAATGCCAGGATTTCTGTATGATGGCCGGCCCCGGTGACAGCGACAGGACAATAGGCCGTCCCGCCCGCTGGATGGCTCGGGCAATCATTTCGATCTCGTGCTTGCGCTCGTAGCCCTTTTCGCTGTGGTCTACCAGATTGTCCGTGTTGCAGATGTCGTCGCATTTGATGAAATCCACGCCCCAGGACGCGTACAGTTCCAGGAGGGAATCATAGTAGGCCTGGCCCTCCGGACAGTCCCGGACGCCGTACATATCCGGGTTCCAGCGGCAGACGGAGTTGGGCTCGGCGATCCTATCCGCTGTGGTGTCCGTGTGCAGGATTTTTGTGTGGCTGTGGGCCGCTTGCCGTGGGATGCCCCGCATGATATGGATGCCGAACTTCAAACCCAGGCTGTGCACATAATCTGCCAGCGGCTTGAAGCCCTGGCCGCCAGCCGAGCTGGGGAACCGCTTTGGGTCGGGCAGCAGACGGGAAAATTCATCCATCTCTACCGGCGCGAAGGGGATGTACTGAAACTTGTCCCGCATAGTCCCGGCTCCGTGGGCGTACCACTGGATATCCACCACCACATACTCCCAGCCGAAGGCTTTCAGCTTTTCGGCCATCACCTGGGCATTGGCCCGGACCTGCTCTTCTGTGACCGTCGTGTCGTAGTAATCGTAGCTGTTCCACCCCATGGGCGGGGTGAGGGCAAATGTGTTCTTATCCATACCTTTTGGCCTCCTTTTTGCAATACCGGCCTGCGGCTTTAGTCCGCCCGGTTTGGATTTGATTATACACCAGATTGGTGGACAGGGCAAGGCTATATTAAAAGGGTGGGGTCGGTCTTCTAGGAAAAGAAAAAATCCGCGATGCTAAAACATCTGCGGATTTCCTGTCTCTTAATGCAAACAACGTCCCACATTTCGGGGACGTTGTTTGCATTAAAAATTTTGGTGGGGATAACTGGACTCAAACCAGTGACCTCCTACGTGTGAAGCGTAAGTCTATAATTGTATAGACTTAGTATTTATGCGCCTTTCGGCGTTTTCTTTGCTTATTTAACCTCATTTTTCCTTTCTGCCTACATAAGCGGCGCCAGCAGCCGGCAC
>CANTDZ010000047.1 GCA_947652665.1 uncultured Clostridia bacterium | reverse complement strand
ACGGCTGCTGCGTTAAGAAATCCGTAAGTATTTTACAAGCCAATATACCTTGACAGATGAGGTATCTTAGGAGTATAATCGAACCATCGAAAATACCAAAGGGAGGTGGCGTGTTTGTCCATTGCGTCGGATGTGATCCGGGGGCATACGGATGCGATCATTTTGGCCCAGCTGATGGCCGAGGACAGCTACGGCTATAAAATCAATCGGGCTGTCGTGGAGAAAACCGGGGGCCTGTTCGAGTTCAAGGAGGCCACGCTTTACACGGCGTTCCGGCGGCTGGAGCAGTCGGGGTACATTACTTCGTACTGGGGCGACGAGAACACCGGGGCCCGCAGGCGGTACTATTCCATCACGCCCTACGGGGTGGAGCTTTACCAGCGCCTGGTGGCGGAGTGGGAGCAGTCAGCGGCCATTTTGCAAAGGCTGATTTACCCGCCGAAACAATCATAAACTTTGAGGAAGGATGAATAATTTTATGGAATACCGTATCCGCGCTTACGTCGACGAGCTCTTCCAGAGCGCGCCCCGCACCCAGAAGGCTTACGAGCTGAAAATCGAGCTGACCCAAAACCTGCTGGATAAATATTTCGCCCTGCTAAGCGAGGGCAAAAGCCAGGACGACGCCTACAACCTGACCGTCATGAGCATCGGCGACGTGCAGGAGCTCTTTGATGGCTTAAACGAAGACGCGCCCGTCCCGCCGCCGCAGCCGGCGCCCATGCCCGTCATGCCCGGGCGAAGCCGCAGCGCCTTGGTCGTCACCATTGCCGTCATGCTGTACATCTTAAGCGTAGTGCCGCTTATCGCGCTTTCCGCCCTGTTCTCTTACAGCGACCTGGCCCCCATCTTGGGCGTGGTAATCATGTTCGTCTTTATTGCCGCCGCCACGGGCCTTCTGGTCTACAACCACATGACCAAGCCCAAGGCCCAGCCTTATGTGGCCCCCGGCACGGTCGTGCAGGATTTTAAAGAGTGGCAATCCGGCAAGGACCACAAAAAGCAGATGATGAAATCCATCCGCGCGGCGTTCTGGCCGCTGGTGCTGGCGTTCTACTTCCTCATCAGCTTCGGCACGGGCAAATGGTACATCACCTGGGTGGTGTTCCTCATCGCCCCGGCTATCGACAGCATCATCAGCGCGGCCCTGTCTTTACAGGACAAGAACGTCAAATAGGAGGCTTTTCAAATGTCGAAAAAACGTGCCATATTTACCATTGTCACCTGTGCCATCGCCGTACAGCTGCTTGTGGCAGTGCTGATTATTGGGCTCAACAGCGAGAACTTTGCGTTCCTGCGGAACTCGGCCCGGAACGAAATGGAGCCCCTCGGCAACGACTACGTGCTGGAGTTCGACCCCGCGGAAGACCCTGTGGAAGAGCTGTCCATAGACTGGCAGGCCGGGCCCGTACAGGTGGTGGCCTCCAAAGGGAACTTCATCCGCATCACCGAAGCCTGCGGCCAGGAGCTGTCGGACGAGGAGCACATGAAGGTGCTGGTGGACGACGGGAAGCTGGACATCGGCTGGGACCACAACCGCTTCCGGTTCCTCGCCTTCCCCTTCTTCGCCTCCGCTGAAAAATCCCTGGTGGTGGAGCTGCCCGAAAGCGTCGCCCAGGCCCTGACGGAGGTGGAGGTCTCTAATGTCTCCGGCGATATGGAGGTGGGCGGCATCGCCTGCGAAGAGGCAGATTTCTCCTCCGTCTCGGGCAACATCTTCCTGGCAGACATACAGTGTACGGAATTCTGCGGCGGGAGCACCACCAGTGGGGACATCATCAGCCAAGACCTTACCACCGACGTCCTGAACTTCAGCACCACCAGCGGCGCCCTGAACTTCCAAGAGGCCGCTGTAAGCGAGGGTGATTTCAATACCGTTTCCGGTGAGCTTTATTTCCAGGGCCGCGCGGACACATTCAACCACAGCACCATCTCAGGGGACTCCCACGCAGAGCTCAGCGCCTGCCCCGAAGAGCTGGACATGAGCTCGGTCTCGGGCCAGCTGGCCCTGGTGCTGCCCGCGTCCGCGTCCTTCCGGGCCGAACACAGCAGCGTTTCCGGCGAATTCGAGTGTGAATTTTCCGGCAAGGATGGCGCATACGGCACGGGCAAGCCCCAGGGGGGATTCTCGTTCTCCACCACTTCGGGGGACATTTTAATCACAGCCTCGTAAAACAACATAAGAAAAGGCCACCGGCGTTTGACCGATGGCCTCTTTTTTATGCATTTATTGTGAAATGGCTTCTTGGATGCTTTCCTTCAAAATATCCAGGCCCTTGCAGAGGGTTTCCTCGTCAATGAGCAGCTCGGGGAAGACCTTCACCACCGTGTTGCCCCGGCCCACGCGCTCCACAATCAAGCCGTTCCGGAAGCAGATGTCCAGCACTTTCTTGGACATGGCGCCGTCCTTGTCGAACCGCCAGAAGTCCACGCCCCACATAAAGCCGATGCCCCGGGTCTTGATCTTGTCCGGGCACAGCGCCTTAATCTCGTCCATGTACCGGGCCAAAATCTTCTCCTGGCTGCGGACCTTTTCCTCCACGCGCTCCTCCAGCATCAGCTCCAGCCCGGCCTTGGCCGCCACGATGGAAAGCTGGAAGCCTCTAAAGGTGCCGTTGTGCTCGCCGGGGCCCCAAATGTCCAGCTCGGGCTTTAGGAGCACCAGGGCCAGGGGCATCCCGTAGCCGCCGATGGATTTGGACTGGGTGACGATGTCCGGCACAATCCCAGCGCGCTCGAAGGAGAAGAACCACCCGGTGCGGCCGCATCCGGCCTGTATGTCGTCTACGATCATCAAAATGTCGTGCTCGTCACAAAGCTGGCGCACCCGGCGCAGCCATTCTACGTCAAAGGGGTTGATGCCGCCGTCGGCCTGCACGGTCTCCAGGATGATAGCAGCGGGCTTGTCAACGCCGGAGTGGTCGTCGGTGAGCAGGGTCTCCATGTACTTTATGGTGTCCAGCTCCGGGAACATATACGGCGCGGGAATATGGGTGACATTGGTCAGCGGCACCCCGGCACCGGCGCGGGAGGACGCATCGGTGGTCAGGGCCACCGAACCCAGGGTCATGCCGTGGAACGCGCCCATCATGGCAAAGACGTTGGTGCGCTTCTTCACTTTACGGGCCAACTTCAAAGCGGCTTCCACGGCGTTGGTGCCCGTGGGGCCGGCAAACTGCAATTTATAGGGCAGGCCACGGGGCTTCAGGATTTTCTCCTCGTAGTACTCAATGAACTCCCGCTTGGGAGCGGTGTACATATCCAGAGAGTGCATCACGCCGTCGGACTGCAGGTACTCAATCACCTTTTCTTTGATGGCGTCCGGGTTATGGCCGTAGTTGAGGCCGCCTGCGCCGCAAAAAAAATCGATGTACTCTTTGCCGTCCTCATCGTAGAGGAAAGGGCCCTTGGCGGTGGTGAACACCGCCGGGAAGTTCCGGCAATAAGAGCGCACCTGGGATTCGTAGGATTCAAAAGCTTGGGTATTCATGGTTTACCATCCTTTCTACCACGGGGGCTTCCCGTGATTCAGCGATCTACGCCCGGCATACGGGCGGGGCTGTTCGCCCCCAAAGCGCGGGGGCCAGCGGCAATGGGCCAATGTTAGATTTTGGCTTATAGCTTATTCTACCACACTTTTGGAAAATTGCAAGCCTGTTTTCGGTGTTATTTTAATAGAGCTTCGGCGCAGCGCAAACCGTCTACCGCCGCCGACACGATGCCCCCCGCATACCCGGCCCCCTCGCCGCAGGGGAAAAGCCCCCGGGCTCCGGGTGACTGGCAGTCATCCCCCCGCAGGACGCGCACCGGCGACGAACTGCGGGTCTCCGGCGCGGTCAGGACGGCGTCGGGGTGGTCGAAGCCCTTGAGCCTGCACCCCAGGATGGGCAGGGCGGCACGCAGGGATTCCACTATATAAGAAGGCAGGCAGGCGTTCAAATCGCCCGGCACCACCCCCGGCTGGTAGGTGGGCCGCACGGAACCAAAGCCCTGCGTGGCGCGGTTTTGCAAAAGGTCGCCGACCCGCTGTGCGGGAGCTTTATAGCCGCCTCCCCCTGCCTGGAAAGCCGCGCGCTCAATCTCCCGCTGGAGATGCATTCCCCCCAGAGGGCCGCCGGGGAAATCCGCCGGGGTGACCCCCACCAGCAGGGCGCTGTTGCTGTTTTCGCCGTCCCGTGCCCAAACGCTCATGCCGTTGGTGACGATGCCGCCCTCCTCCGACGCCGCGCCGGTCACCGTGCCGCCAGGGCACATACAGAAGGTGTACACTCCCCGCCCGTCCGGCAGCTGGCAGGACAGCTTATAGTCCGCCGCACCCAAAGCCGGGTGGCCTGCAAACGCGCCGTACTGGGCCCGGTCGATGAGGGTAGCGGGGTGCTCAATGCGCACACCCAAAGAAAAAGCCTTGGGAGCCATGGGCAGGCCCAGCCCGTGCAGGAGCGTGAAGATGTCCCGGGCGCTGTGGCCCACGGCCAAGATGCACTTTTCGCAGGGCAGCGTGCGGGACGCTCCATCCTGGATGTAGGTCAGGGCGCGAAGCTGTCCCTCTGCCAATTCGAACCCCGTGACCTTCGCACCAAAAATAACCTCTCCGCCCAGGGCTATGATCTCCTGGCGGATATTTTTCACCACGCCGGGCAGGCGGTCGGTGCCGATGTGGGGCTTGGCGTCCGTGAGGATTTCTTCCGGCGCGCCGGCCTTCACCAGCTCCTCCAGAACCTTGCGGATGCGCCCGTCGCCGGTGCCGGTGGTCAGCTTACCGTCGGAGAACGCCCCGGCCCCGCCCTCGCCGAACTGGATGTTGGATTCGGGGTCAAGGTTCCCGGTAAGCCAGAATTTTTCTACGGACTTCGCGCGCTCCTCTACAGGCAGGCCGCGCTCCAACACGATGGGCCGCTGGCCGCACTGGGCCAAAAGCAGCGCCGCAAACAGTCCGGCCGGACCCAGGCCCACCACCACAGGACGCTGGGCCAACGGAGTGCAGGCAGGCAGGTCATAGCGGTAGGGCTCGGCTTTTTGCACGGAAGTGTCGCGGCATCTGGATAGGATGCGGCCCTCGTTTTCGGCGCACACCTCGGCGGCACAGACAAAATGCACCTTGTCTTTCTTCCGTGCGTCCACCGATTTTTTCGCCAAGCGCACGTCCAAAAGGGCGCTCTCCGGGACGCGCAGCTTTTTAGCAGCGGCACGGCGCAGGTCGATTTCTGTAAACTCCAGTTCCAAATGCAGGCCGGATATTTTTAACATGGCTCTCCCTCCTATTCGCTTGCGCTTCGTCCAGCGGCAATGCCCGTAGCCCAAGCCCAGTGCAGGTTGTAGCCGCCGCAATCGCCGTGTATGTTGAGCAGTTCGCCCGTCAGGTACAGGCCTTTTTGGCGCTTGGAGGCCATTGTGTTTATGTCAACTTCTGAGAGAGGCACACCGCCAATCGTGATTTGGGCTGCGTCCCAGTTTTGCGAGGGCTCCACGGGCAGGCGCCACTGCTTGAGGCCCTCAGCGGCACGGCGCAGGTCAGCCGAACGCAGAGCGGAGATAGGCGCGTCGCCAATGAATCCCAAGGCTTTGGCGCGCTGCTGGCCGATGCGCAGGTTCACCAGCCCGGAAAAAATTTCCCGGACAGGCAGGGCCGGACGCCGAGTCTGTAGTTGACATAAATAATCGAAGAGCTCTTTCTGGGACATCTCCTCGGCTAAGTCCAGCACAACCTCGCCGGGCCCGCGCAGATGCAGGGACAGGTCGAAGAGGACGATGCCCGACAGCGTGCCCTCGCCGAAGATTATCTCGCCGCTCCCAGCAGCCAGCTCCCGGCCCCGCTCCCACAAGGACGCACGGGCTTTGGTGCGCATTCCCTTTAAGGGGGACGTAAGTTTTTTCGGGCAGGCCAGCGGCACCAGCCCCGGCCGCAGAGGCGTGACCGTGTGCCCCAAACTCTTGGCCAGAGCGTAGCCGTTCCCATCACAACTGTGCTTTGGTGAAGCTTTTCCACCACAAGCTAGCACGCATTTTTGCGCTTGGATTGGTTCGCGCCCCTCCAGCAAAAAGTCCCCTCGGCGGGGGACAATGCGTGCCACGGGGCTGTCGGCGAAGAAGGACACGCCGCGTTCTTCGCAAGCGCCCCAAAGAGCCTGCAATACCGACGCCGCCTGCAGGCTGCGAGGATAGACGCGGCCCTCGGCGTCGGCACGGGTGAGCAGGCCCAGCGAGGCAAATTCTTCCAAAATTAGGTCGGTTGGATAAGCGGAAAAGAGAGGCGCGGCAAGGGCCGCATCCCCATGATAGCGGGCGGGATCAATGTGAAGATTAGTCAGGTTGCAGCGGCCATTGCCTGTGGCAAGCAGCTTTTTTCCTGGCTTTTGGTTGCCGTCTAAGAGCGCTACCCTGCCTGGGCCCAGAGCTTTCGCCGCCCGGCAGGCCGCCATCAAACCGGAAGCCCCAGCCCCCACAACAGCTAAAGTAAAGTCCCTCATTTAGATCACCAGCCCCAGCAATCCATAAGACAAAATGCACATGATAACGTCCGCCACCAGCGTGCCGCCGACCACGGAAATCATCGCGGATTTAAAGTCCATTTTCATGAGAGCCGCCGCTAGTGAGCCTGTCCACGCGCCGGTGCCGGGCAGGGGAATCGCCACAAAAATCAGCAGGCCCAGGGTCTTATAGCGGTTAATTTTATCGAATTTGCTGCGGCCTTTTGCCTCCATACGGTCAACTAATTTCACGAGGCGCGTGTTGCGCATCCAGTCAAAAATTTTATTGATGAACAGCAGGATGAACGGCGTGGGCAAAACCGTCCCCACGAAGCAGATGAAAAAGGCCGGCAGCATCTCCAAGTGCAGCAGTTTGGCCGCCAAAATGCCGCCCCGCAACTCGATGATGGGCATCAGCGACAGCAAAAAGACGGTCAGTTCGCCGGGGATGGTCTGGCTGAAAAAATTTACTAGGCTTGTTACGATGTGCTCCATGATCTCTTCCTTTGCATTTTACCGGGTTCCCGGGATTCATAACCTTATTATTATACGAAATCCCGCCGGAAATATATTTCTAAAAAGGTATAATACGCCAAATTCCGTCACTTTATCCGCTCCAATTTGCCGCCGCACAGGCACCGGTACCGCCACGGCGACTTCACCACCTTGCACATCCGCATCCGCTTGATTTCCTGGCCGCAGTCCCGGCAGCGCAGGATATACTTCACCTCGTCCCGGCGCAGGGGCTCGGATTCCCCCTCCACTTTTACCGTGCGCTGTATATCCGTGCCCAGATTCTTATTTACATAATCTGCGTACTGTTTCCATAACTTCCCATGATCCCGGCATCCCGGACACGTGTGCAGCAGTTCATGAAGCAACGTTTCCCGCAGAAGCTCGGGGTCAGTTAGCAGACGCTCGGCTACCTCAATAGTGTACACCCCCTGCTGGCACCAGCAGCATCCCAGCCGCCGTTTTGCACGGCTGTTGACCCGCACGCCTGGCTGCGTCTTAGGCGAGACAGGCACCCCCATCTTCCGCAGCTGAGCGTGCAGATCCGCCAGCAGTTTATCCAAATCTGCCTGCTCCATCAGTTGCCGCTCCCGGCGTGAGGCGCAAAATAGTAGAGATCGCGCTGAGCAGCCGGTTTAAACCGCCCCGTGCGTGCCGTGCAATGGTCGATGTCCAGCACCAGCACCTCGATCATGTCCGCAAATCCGTGCTGGTAAGGCGTGCCGTAGTGGTCGGTGATGGCCTTGATGGCGCGCTCTTTCTCGTCGGGGTCGTCGCAGATGCGCACAGTGCCGTAAAATACAATGCTCTCATAAGGCAAATGGCAGCTGCGCACTCCCTTGGGGACGTCCTCGCTGGTGCCGTAAAGCATATAGCAGGCGTGTGGATTTTGTCGAATCAACCCAAGTTTCTTGCCTTTTTTGCCGCAATGCATATACAATTTGCCATTTTCGTAGGCATGGTTGATGGGGATGGCATAGGGCCACCGCTCGTCGAACAGAGTGAGGCACCCGGTCTCGTGGCGCGAGCAAATCTCCTCCACCTTCTCCCTGGCGGCGTCGCCGTGGATGGCATGGTACTTGGTGGGGCTGGGCTCCTTAAGCTTCTGATAGTCTGGGTCTTTCACGACGATACGCTCTGTCCATTCCCATTCCTCCGGGATGAGCAGGCACTCCATGCACCGCAGATCGTGCTGGTTGTGGGGGAAGGAAAACGCGTCCACCCCGGCGAACATCCGGCCCTCCAGGTCGATGACCTCGTACTCTTTGGGCACAATGGATGCGATGGTGCGCACCCGGCCAATCTTTTCCATAACAGCTCCTCCAAATCGAATATTTGTACGTCTATTGTATCATGACCGGTGGGATTTTTCAAGGGCTTCATCATATTTTTTGCCCACAATCCGAAAATAGATTTCAAAGCCTACACAGAACACAGCGAAAATCACAAAGAAGATTCCTGTAAACATAAGCCAAGCCCCCCCATTTGTCATGGGGAACCACCCAAACACCCTTGCAAAGCCTGCGCAAACCGCGAATGTCGGCACACAAAAGAGCACCATCCGCACATAATAGCTGGGCTTTTTCAGCACCTTCCCCGAGAAGAAGATGTACTGCAAAAGGGTTATGACACCGCACAGCGCCAGAATTTGGTAAACCGTGGCGCAGGCAATGACCCCGTCGCCCCAAAAGGTGTCGATGAAGGTGTAAATAAACAGCGCCCCCGAAAAGCTCAAACAACCCCAGGTCTTCAATTCCGCAACCAGCTCTAAAAATTTTTTCATGTGTTTTCCTCCTTAATGGATTCCCAATCTTTTTTTCAGCCCCGGCGCATACTGGCGTGACACATACACCGCTTCCCCATTGCGCAGTGTCAGCCGCAGCCGCCCACCTAAATCCGGCCGCAGGGACTGGATGGCCGCAAAGTTGACAATGGCCGATTTGGACGCTCGGAAAAAATCGTGCGGGGCCAGGCGCTCCTCCAGCTCGTAGAGCCGCAGCGGCGTTTCATACACACCCTCGGCCGTGTAAAAGAACGTCTTCTTATCCACCGTGTCGATGTACAGCACGTCGCCAAAATCCAGCAGGAACGTCTGTCCGCCCCTCTCACCCGTCAGCTTTTGATCCATCGCCCGCAGCAGGGCCAGCAGCTTCTGCACCGAACCGTCTGCCTGCCGGCACCGTATGACCACCTGCACTTCCCCGACCGCCGGGTCTTCCTCCAGCTTGATCTGCATTCTGCCACCTCCTTTCTCCCCCAGTATAGCGCCGCGCCCCGCCGGATGCAAGGGCTTTTCCCCCACCTGCCCCCCGGCCTGCCCAAGACGCAAAAAAAGAGCACCGAAGCCGAAGCTCCGATGCCCTTGCTGGAATCTAGTAAATTAGTACCCGCGCTTCACATAAGTGGTGTGCAGGATTTCGTGCGCCTTGTGGCTGCCGGGCTCGCCCAGGAACTCCTCGTAGCACTTCTTCAGCACCGGGTTCTCGTGGGACTTGCGCAGCGGCATAGCCTTATCCTGGTCATACAGAGCCTTGGCACGGGCTGCCTTCACGTCGGTGAAGCTGCGCTCGGTGGAGGACACGATGGGCTGGCCGCCGCCGTTGACACAGCCGCCGGGGCAGCACATGATTTCCACAAAGTGGTAATCGGCCTCGCCCGCGCGGATCTTCTCCAAAATCTTGTTGGCGTTGGACAGGCCGCTGGCAACCGCAACCTTCACGTCCATGCCAGCCACCTTGTACACGGCTTCCTTGATGCCCTCGGTGCCGCGGACTTCCTCGTAATCGATGGAATCCTGAGGCTCACCGGTGAGCACGTCGGCTGCGGTGCGCAGGGCCGCTTCCATAACGCCGCCAGTCGCGCCGAAGATCACGGCCGCGCCGGTGGATACGCCCATGGAATCGTCAAACTTCTCGTCGGGCAGACGGTTGAAGTTCAGCTGGGCCTTCTTGATCATCTTGGCAAGCTCTCTCGTGGTCAGGCTGATGTCCACGTCGGGCAGGCCTGCGGCGTTTTCGTCGTCGCGCTTGATCTCAAACTTCTTAGCGGTGCAGGGCATCACGGACACGGACACGATCTTGGAGGGGTCGATGCCCTCTTTCTGAGCGTACCAGGTCTTGATGAGCGCGCCGGTCATATTCTGGGGGGACTTGCAGGTGGACAGGTTGTCCAGCAAGTCGGGGTAGTAGTGTTCGCAGAACTTGACCCATCCGGGGGAGCAGGAGGTGATCATGGGCAGGGTGCCGCCGTTCTGTACGCGATGGATGAACTCGGTGGCTTCCTCCATGATGGTCATGTCCGCGCCGAAATCGGTGTCGAACACCTTGTCAAAGCCCAAACGGCGCAGGGCTGCGGCCATCTTGCCTTCCACGTTGGTGCCGATGGGCAGGCCGAACTCTTCGCCCAAAGCCGCACGCACGGCCGGGGCGGTCTGTACGATGACGATCTTCTCGGGATCGTTGATAGCGTCGATAACTTCCTGGGTGTTGTCCTTCTCGCGCAGGGCGCCGGTGGGGCAGCTGACGATGCACTGTCCGCAGGCCACGCAGGAAACGTCGTTCAGCTTCGCCTCGAAGGCGCAGCCGATCTGGGTATCGAAGCCGCGGTTGTTGGCGCCGATAACGGAGACATGCTGGTTCTGGCAGGCGGCCACGCAGCGGCGGCACAGGATGCACTTGGCGTTGTTGCGCTCCAGATAAGGAGTAGACACGTCGGTGATGTTCTGGGGCAGGTCGCCGGCAAAGCGCTCTTCTTCCTCGATGCCCATGTCGTTGCACAGCTTCTGTAGCTCACAGTTGCCGCTGCGGTCACAGGTCAGGCACTTGCGCTCGTGGACGGAGAGCAACAGCTCCAGCGTCATGCGGCGGGACTGCTGTACCTTGGGCGAATTGGTAAAGACCTCCATGCCGTCGTTGACGGGGTACACGCAGGCGGCCACCAAAGACCGCGCGCCCTTGACCTCGACCATGCACATACGGCAGGCGCCGATCTGGTTGATATCTTTCAAAAAGCAAAGGGTAGGGATATCGATACCGGCAGTGCGGGCGGCCTCGAGGATGGTAGCATCCGCAGGGACGTCATAGGACACGCCGTTGATCTTGATATTGACCATATCCATGTTTCACACGCTCCTTCTTATTTCTTCACGACAGCGCCGAACTTGCACTTCTCCGCGCAGACGCCGCACTTGATGCACTTGTTGGTATCGATGACGTGCAGCTGCTTGACAGCGCCGGAAATGGCCCCCACAGGGCAGTTGCGTGCGCACAGGGTACAGCCCTTGCACTTGTCAGCTTCGATGGTATAGTTGGTCAGGGCCTTGCAGGCGCCGGCGGGGCAGCGGTGCTCCACCACATGGGCCTCATACTCGTCCCTGTAGTATTTCAGGGTGGACAGCACGGGGTTGGGAGCCGTCTGGCCCAAGCCGCACAAGCTGTTTTCCTTGATGTAGTAGCACAGCTCTTCCATCTTGTCGATGTCTTCCAAGGTGCCGTTGCCGCTGGTGATCTTGTTGAGGATCTCCAGCAAACGCTTGGTGCCCACGCGGCAGGGGGTGCACTTGCCGCAGGATTCGTCGACGGTGAACTCCAGGAAGAACTTAGCGATATCCACCATGCAGGTGGTCTCGTCCATAACGATCAGGCCGCCGGAGCCCATCATGGAGCCAATAGCGATCAGGTTGTCATAGTCGATGGGGGTGTCAATGAGCTTGGCCGGGATGCAGCCGCCGGAGGGGCCGCCAGTCTGGGCCGCCTTGAAGGTGTGGCCGCCGGGCACGCCGCCGCCGATGTCCTCCACAACCTCGCGCAGGGTGGTACCCATGGGGACTTCCACCAAGCCGGTGTTGGTGATCTTGCCGCCCAAAGCGAAAACCTTGGTGCCGGGGGACTTCTCGGTGCCGATGGAACGGAACCAATCCGCGCCCTTCAAAATGATCTGGGGGATGTTGGCATAAGTCTCCACGTTATTCAGAACGGTGGGCTTGCCAAACAGGCCCTTGAGAGCCGGGAACGGGGGACGCACACGGGGCTCGCCACGCTTGCCTTCGATGGAGGTCATCAGAGCGGTTTCCTCGCCGCACACGAACGCGCCGGCGCCCAGGCGGATGTCGATATCAAAATCAAAACCGGAGTCGAAAATGTTCTTGCCCAGCAGGCCGTACTCGCGGGCCTGGTCGATGGCAATCTGCAAACGCTTAACGGCAATGGGGTACTCCGCACGGATGTAGATATAGCCCTGGCTCGCGCCGATAGCGTAGCCCGCAATGGCCATAGCTTCCAGAACGCTGTGGGGGTCGCCCTCCAAAACAGAGCGGTCCATGAACGCGCCGGGGTCGCCTTCGTCGGCGTTGCAGCAGGCGTACTTCTGGTCGGCCTTGTTGGCCGCCGCAAACTTCCACTTGAGGCCCGTGGGGAAGCCAGCGCCGCCGCGGCCGCGCAGGCCGGAAGCCAGCATCAGGTCGATAACTTCCTGGGGGGTCATCTCGGTGAGCACCTTTCCGAGGGCTGCATAGCCGTCCTGGGCGATGTACTCGTCGATGAGCTCGGGGTTGATGACGCCGCAGTTGCGCAGGGCAATACGCATCTGCTTGGCATAGAACTTGGTCTCGTTCAGGGACTTGGTGGTGTTGTCGTCCACCACGGTCTCCTGGTACAGAAGGCGCTTGACGATACGGCCCTTCAAGAGGTGTTCGTCCACAATCTCCTTCACGTCGTCCGCGGTGACGCGGCTATAGAACGCGCCCTCAGGGTACACGACCATGATGGGGCCCAAAGCGCACAGGCCGAAGCAGCCGGTGCGGATAACGTTTACTTCTTTGTCAAGGCCCACGGCCTTGATTTCTTCATTCAGCTTTTCAATGATCTGCTCGCTGTTGGAGGAGGTACAGCCCGTTCCTCCGCAGACCAGCACGTTTGAACGATACATAGAATCTTCCTCCTAATTTATTTCGCACCGATGGCGTTGGCACCGATGGTGTACTCCGAGACCACGTTGCCGTTTACCAGATGGTCGTTGACCACCCGCAGGGCCTTCTCGGCTGTCATTTTCACATAGGTGACCTTCTCCTTGCCAGGGGTGACGATCTCCACCACGGGCTCATACTGGCAGATGCCGATGCAGCCGGTCTGGGTGACCATAACGCCCTGCAAGTTCCGCTTGGCAACTTCCTCTACGAAAGCCGTCAGCACAGGCCGGGCCCCGGCGGCGATGCCGCAAGTGGCCATGCCTACCAAAACCTTCGTCTCCGCGTCCGCGTTCTCGCGGATGTTGACAGAAGCGCGCGCACGCTCTTTAATAGCCTGCAGTTCCGCTAAAGATTTCATATATTATGTCCATTCCTTTCTCTCTTAGGTTCGTTTACTCCTCGGCCGGCTCTTCGCCGGTGAGGACAAAGTGGGTCTGCTCCTCCAGGTAATCTTTGAGCCACACCACCATCTCCGGGGCGTTCAGGGACACTTCCCCGCCCAGCACCTCCTTGACCTCCGCCGTGTTAAGGGCAAAATCCCTTTCGGCGTTGTGGTCCTTATAGGAGCGGGTAAACAGGAAGTCCCGGTCGGTGTTGCTGGTGACCAGCAGCAGGATGGTGCCGTTGATGTCCCCCAGGGGGATCATGTCTACGCTGGAGGGATGGAACACCGCACAAAGCTCCGTGCCCACCCCCACCGTGGAATCGATGGTAAAGTGGCCGCCGGTCATTTCCGCCTCCATCTTGAACAGCGGCACGCCCAGCCCCACGTTGCGGGTGGTGCGGGTGGTGTAGAAGGGGTCGGTAACGTTCTGCACCTGCTCGGGGGTCATGCCCCGGCCGTTGTCCTTTACGGATATGCTCAAAAGGTCCTGGGTCAGGTCCTCCACCACCGAAATGGTGATAAGGGACGCCCCGGCGGAAATAGAGTTCTGGGCTATGTCCATCACATTTAACGACAGCTCCCGCATGGTTACTCCATGTATTTGGCCAGGATGCCGTCTACATCCTCAGGCACCAGGCGGCCGTAAACGTCTTCATTCACGGTCATAACCGGGGCCAGGCCGCAGGCGCCGATGCACCGGCAGGCCGTCAGGGAGAAAGCGCCGTCCTCGGTGCACTCCTCGGGGTTGATGCCCAGCTTCTGCTGGATGCGGTCCAGCACCTTGTCGGCGCCCTTGACGTAACACGCCGTGCCCAGGCACACCGAAATGTGATTGCGCCCCTTGGGCGTCAGAGAGAACTGGGAATAGAACGTGGATACGCCGTAGACCTCCTCCAGGGGCACATTCAGGCCCTTGGCGATCTTCTGCTGCACCTCCAGGGGCAGATAGCCGTAAATCTCCTGTGCCTGATGGAGCGCGGGCATCACGGCCCCTTCCTGCCCCTTCAGGCCCGCGATCACTTCGTCGAGCTTCCCTGCCTGCTCGGGAGTGTCGTGGAACGGCAAATTGCTGATTCGCTTTTGCATAGCTTTTTCCTCCCATACAATATATAGTTTGCATTACAACAAACGTCCTACATAATATAACAAAATGCGGACGTTTTATAATTCTTTAAAAGAAAAATAAAGAAAAGAACGACAAAATCCAGCAGGATTTTCCTGTATGAACCGTTAATAGTTACCAAAATATCGATATCGAAACCACGATAGCCATTCCCTGCCTCAGCCCAGCGCCCTGAGTACGGCTTTTATGGACCTTTCTGGCAGCTCCATAAGGTGCGCCTCCGATTCCGCCAGGGTTTCCAAATAGTGGGAGTCGGAGTCCCGCACCGCGTGCAGGCCCTGAAGCTCCGGGTTGGATTGGTACAAGGCGTCCATGTCGCAGTCGCGGGTGGCCTCGAAGGCGGTAAAGCCGGCCTCGGGGGGCAGGGCGCCCAGGGCGGCAATCACGCTGTACGAGTCCCGGTTTACGTGGGCCGGCAGGGCGATGCCGCCGTATTCCCTGGCCAGGGGCAGCACGTCGTCCACGCCGATAAACGACGAAACCAGCAGCAGGTTTTCTTCCGTCCCCATAAGCTCGTCCTGGGGGGAGAGCATCCGCTGCTCGCCGAAAATGTCGGCCTTGTTGGGCACATGGGGCATATTCTTATATATGTACCCATCGAACTCCATAGCACCTTCCAGGGTCTCAAAAAGGCATACAATGTGGGCTTCCTCTGCCGTACACAGCTCCATGCCGGGGATGACCAGCACCCCGGCCTCCTCCCCCGCCGCCATGACGGACGCGGCGTTTTTACAGGTGTTGTGGTCGGTGATGGCAATGATATCCAGGCCCATCAGCGCCGCCATGCCCGCAATATTGTTGGGGGTCATGTCGTTATCACCGCAGGGCGACAGGCAGGAATGTATGTGCAGGTCGTAGCGGTACTCAGCCATTGAGCTGCCCTGCCACTTTCAGCGCGGTCTCGTAGAGGTTCTCCGGGCAGGTGTACACCGGGATGCCCTGCAGGTCGGCCCGGGCCTTGGCGGCCTCGTCCAGGGCCGCGTCCTCCGCCAGGACTACCCCGGCCACGTCCGTCAGCGCGGCCACGGCGATGGCGTTGACATTGCCCATGACCGTCAGCCATACGTTCCCCGACAAAGCTCTCGCCATAACCCAGCTTAAAAGGTCGCCAATATAGCAGCCGTCCACCGGGGCGTCCGTGCCTTCCTCTCCGGCCAGAAGCTTCCAGCCGCAAGCCTCGGCCATTTCTTTTATCGTCATTGGGATTCATCCTCTCTCCGAAATTTATTGGGCAGGGTCCTCCTGGGGCAGCACGCAGGGGGCCGATTCCAGCGCCGACAAGGTGCTGGCCACCTGCTGCAGCTGCTTGCGGTAGACGAACACGCAGTCCGTCTTGCGGGAGCCGCCCTTGACCACGTCCTCCGCAAAGGCCCGGCAGGTGGGCGAGCCGCAGGCCCCGCAGTCCAGCCCCGGGAATTCCTGCTCGATCTCGTCGATCTGCATCATCATCATCATGGCCTCCGTCAGGTCGGTGGAAAGGCTCATCACGTTGGAGAACTCCAAATCGCTTTCCCACTCCATCAGGTTGGGGATGGGCCCGCCCTGCAGGTGGTTTTGGGATACGGGCAGGTATTTGCGCAGCCGCTGGATGCGCGCTTTGGCCACGTAGGGGTTTTCCACGCACAGCACGCCGCCCACGCAGCCGCCGGCGCAGGCGTTGAGCTCGATGAAGTCCAGCTCGCCGATGCGCTCGTCCTCAATCTCCTCCAGCACGCGGATAACGTTCTCGATGCCGTCGGCGGCCAGGTATTTTTCGTTGAGCAGCGCCGCCGACTCCCCGCCGCTTGTGGCCCAGCCTACGCCGATAATGCCGGAGTTGGCGATGGGCTCGATGGAATCCAGGTGGTCCATTTTATTGGAAAGCATGGGGAACACATCGCTGATGGCCAGCGCCCCGTCCACCATGGACTTCTCCATGCCGATGGGCGCTTTGATGTCCGTCACCTTGGCCGGGCACGGGGTGATGAAAAAGCACCCGATGTCTTCCATAGGCAGGCCGGTGGCTTCATGGGCCTCCTGCTTGGCCATGGTGGCGGCGGTCTCCATGGGGGATTTTAAGGGCAGGACGTTGTCGACCAGGTCGGGGAAGCGCACGCGGATCAGGCGCACTACCGCCGGGCAGGCAGAACTTATCACCGGGCGTTTTAATTTCCCGGCGTCCATCAGCTTGCGGGTGGCTTCGCTGACAAGCTCGGCGGCACGGGAGACCTCAAACACCATGTCAAAGCCCATTTCTTTCAGGCCCGTAAGCACATAGTCGATATCGTCCAGGTTATTGAACTGCCCGTACAGCGTGGGGGCGGGCAGGGCTATATTGTATTTGAATTCCTGCATACGGGTGAGGCTCGTGAACCGGGCCCGTTTGGCGTGGTGAGGGCAGATGCGGATACACTCGCCGCAGTCGATGCACCGCTCGGGGGCGATGACGGCTTTGCCTCCCCGCACCCGGATGGCCTCGGTGGGGCAGCGCTTGATGCAGTTGGTGCAGCCCACGCACTGCGCTTCGTTCAGGGTTACGGAATGGTAAAACTCAACCATGATACACGCACACGGCAGGGGTGGAAAATGGCGCCCCCGCCGTCCTTTCTATTATTTCTTGCCGGGGTTGACCACCATGTGCACGGTAGTCCCCTCGCCGACCACGGATTCGATCTCCATGACGTCGGTATATTTTTTCATGTTGGGCAGGCCCATGCCCGCGCCAAAGCCCAAAGACCGCACGTTGTCCGGGGCGGTGGACCACCCGGCCTGCATGGCCTTGGACACGTCTGCAATTCCGGGACCGTGGTCTTGCAAAATAATATCCACCTTGTCGGGGTCGATGTCCACCGTGGCCTCGCCGCCGCCGGCGTGGATGACCATATTGATCTCGCCCTCGTACATGGCAATGGCTACCCGGCGGATGGCATCGGGCTCATACCCCAGCCGCTTGAGCTTATGTTTCACGTCGCCAGAGGCTTCGCCGGCCCGGGTGAAATCGTCGCCGGGCACATCGTAATGTAAATGCAGCATACTCATTGGATATCACAACCTCCCCGCAGACCATTTGAGAATAACAACCCGCAGGCTGTAAACATACGATAAGGCGAGGCCAGCAGCGTAATGTCCTTCTGACGGGCCAGGTCGATAATGCTGGGGTTCACTTCCTTGCCGCGCACGAACACGATGCAGTGCATATCCATCATTTCAGCGGTACGCACCACCTGGGGGTTCATCAGGCCGGTCAGCAGCACGGACTGGTCTTTTACAAAAGCCAGCACATCGCTCATCATGTCGCTGCCGCAGGCTGTTTTCACCTCCTCATCGAGGCTCCCTTCATTGAGCACCTCGCATTTCAGAATGTC